>CAIMFA010000778.1 GCA_903840185.1 uncultured Lentisphaeria bacterium
CGCCAGCGCCGCCAATAGATTAATTCTTGCCGTTTGCATAATCTTTCCTCCTTATATCTGGTTTAACATTGCTTGCGTGATTTCACTGTCTTTGCCGGCCAGGCTGCTCTGTACCTGAACCGCCTGTTCCACGGTCTGGCTGCGCAGCTTGCTGTAGAAGTTGTCAATCGACTCGTTCATACTTGCGCGCAACTTGTCCGGCAGCACTTTTCTAGCCTGATAGAGGTCATACGCCGACCATCCCAGCCCTCCTACCGCTATAACCGCGCCGGCTGCGTCGCCAAATGGCAGCGGCCCGTCTGCCACTGCGCAACCGGTTGAAATTCCAGCGGTTGTCGCCAATTTACTGACGACGGCGGACAATACCCGTTTGAGTGTCTCCCGCGCAGCTACCGCAACCACAATATCGAGCCCAAGACAGGTGGAATCCAGGCTGGAAGCTACCGCGATATTTTTTATCAATGCACCATTCTGCTGCATCGCCTCGAGCTGTCCGGAGAGCGCCCGCAGATCCGGTTTGCCGGAGAATTCCGGCGCCTGGAGTATCTGCATCATCTCGGTACGGTACTGGTTGCTGGCGGCGGTGGACTGATTCCGGAACTGCCCCAGCAGGGTTTCAGCCTGGCGGTTGGCATTGACGCAATATCCGGTTATCCTGCTGTTGATGACCTCGTTGATCGCGGCATCCGCGTCTTTTGTTTTCATTACCTGGTCTTTGGCGAATTTATAGCTCAGTTTGAAGCAGCAACCCAAGCCGGTCAATGTTGTTATTACCGGTTCCACATTCCCTTTGGCGGCAGCATAGTCACTGCTGGTTGCGCCGGCCAGACTGGCTTTGAACTGCTCCAGCTGCCGCTGCCTTTCCTGGTGGAGACGGGCTTCGGCGGCGCGAATCATATTCCGGAGTTTTTCCTTTTTAACAGCCTCGTCATTTGCTGGTGCGGCGGCCGGGGCAGGGCTGGTTGCGGCCGGCTTCGCTGCCTGATGACCGCGATAGACGAAATAATGCGCGGCGGCGGCCAGCAGCAGGGCAATGATTCCCAGTATCAATGTCTTCGTCATTACAGGGCTGTGAAGTTTAGCAGAGATGTTTTGATTGTTCATATTACTTCCGTTCATGTTTATATCCTCCTGTTATTTTTGCTTTACATGTAACGTTAAGAAGTTAAGAATGGTGTTTTCCGGACAGAATTAACTTTCTCTTAAAACTTCTTCAATGGCTGCATTATATTCCGCGGAATCACGCCGAAGCCGCGATTGACGCCGGTCTTGTAAGAAATAGAGGATTTTCCTTTATGCGTCCGGACGCGCCGATTTTGGCGGTGTCTATAACTGTCCGCAGGCTGATTCCCGCATTAATAATCGCCAGAAAGCCGCTCTTGTGGGTGAACTTGACGCCGGGCATCCCCTTCAACCGGCTGAAATCAATCAGCGGAAAGTCATCGAAACGGTATACATTTTTGCCTGGAACATCGCCTGATATCCGCGCCTTCTCCGGCGTAACTGAAACGGTTATTATTTTGCCGGGATTGGCGGCTTCCCACTCCGCCTTGAATGCAGACACCCCGAACATTGAATCACAGCAGCAGACTTCATCCAGCACCAGCATATAACCGTATTCATCCCCCAGCGGTTCCACCACGGCAATCAGCCTGATATCCTCAAGGCGCTGCTTCAGATCCGCCGCCGCCTTCAGCCAATAGTTTCCGATTGCACGCGGCAAGCCCGGTTCAGGCGTTGCGGATGCGCCGAAGTCTGCCAGCACCGCGGTTTCCAGCGGAGACAGCATATTGATCAAATCCTTTGCCTGAAGCCCGATATAGGCAGCTGCAATCTGCGGGCCGCGGGTGTCCATAACAGACTTGAATGCCATCTGCGGCATTTCCGTATTCAGACCATCCCATATCCCGAAATGCCTGGCCACCAGAACAAACGCGCATTCTCCTCCTTGATACTGGTGATGGTCGAACTTCTTTTTCTCCGGACAGTGCTGCCGGCCGATGTCCACAACCCAGATTTCAGGATTCTCCATATCTTCCGGAGTCGGGTCGCGGCGGCATATTTCGAAATCATCCGCCGGATTGCAGGCCAGGATTAAAGCAACCGCTGCAAAATCATCAAAATGAGCTTTCCCGCCATGCGTTATGATTGTTTTCATATCTTATCTCCATTTGTTATACTTCATGTTAAGGGGCGTATTTTGTATATTTCCAGAGAGTTTTTCTATTTTATTGAAATTTATACCAGGGGTGCATCACTGATAGCGGACGGTAATCGTTTGAATTCTGCTGTCCGGCCCGGTGAATTCAACAATAATGTCATCGTGATCAGAGTTACAAGAACATCCGGCAATGCGCTCCTGCAGTTCAACCAATTCCCGGCGTTTCTGCTGATAGACGTCAAGCAGCTCATGGAGTCCGGCATTGTCTAAGGCTTTATCCCGCCCAGTGTGTTTAAACCCGGAGATGCGCTGCCAGAGCGAAGGCTTTTTTCCTATAGCAACGATCCGCGGGCGGGCCGCGGGAGCAGAAGGCGCGGATGGATTCAGTGGAGCCGCGGCTGAGCCGGTAATATTTGAATTAGTTGCTGACTGCTGTTCAGAGACAGCCGGCTTGATTTCATCCGCCGCAGCATTGCAATGGCTGTTTCCTGCGCTGTTTCGCAATGCGGCCGGTGCCGCGCCGGTATTTTTTGCCGCCTGCGGCTGAGAACTCAGGTGGCGCAATGGATTGGCGTAATAATTTTTCCGTGGTTTGAATTTGCAGCTGCAACCGATTTTATCCGCATCCAGTCCGAGCATTTCACGGATTTTATTGCAGCTTATCGGCGAGCGCGACTCGCCGCTGATCATTTTCCCCGTATAGTCGCGGCTGTAATTCGAGCATCCGGACATTATCCGGTGAATTTCCCGCCTGCCGTCTTCGCCCAGCGGAGCAAGCAC
>CAIMFA010000779.1 GCA_903840185.1 uncultured Lentisphaeria bacterium
CTTAAATGCCTTAAAAAATCTCGGTGGTTGGGGCAGAGCCCCAAATCTGGAATGACGGCACGATGCCAGTTAAAATGAACTCAAGTGTTCAGGTCTCCAAGTTGAGACGCTACCAAATTATTTGCCGCCGCTGGCGGGGTCAAGCAGTACAACACTTTCACCGAGCCTGAAAGTGGATTTGGCAATCAATTCAGGTGGAAGTTCGGGAACGACTTTGAGCGGGAATTTGGCGTCAATAGTGGCGTCAATCGAACCGTCTTCCAGAATTTCCCACCTGACCCGCAGTTTGCCGTAAATAGTCGGGATCAACGCATCAGCCCAGGTCAGCGAGGTTATCGCCGGGTTGAAATATATCGTCGAGAAACCCGGTTCGGCAACGCGTACCCCGGCTGCTTCCCGGATTAAAAACATATTCGGGGAGATGGTGCAGCCGCCGGCAAGTTCCAGCGCACAGATTGCCGGGGAGTCAGCCGACTGTTTCCAGGCTTTGGCTTCGCGGTCGATTCTTCTGCCCCAGAAGTCTTTCAAATACTTCAAACCCCATTCGCTCTGACCCAGCGCAAACAGCGTCTCAAGGAAGAGGAAACTGAAGTATGGATGCTCAGTCTGTTCCGGAATCTTGGAATACGGCCTGTCAAAGTTGAAGAATTCAAAGAACACTTCCTCGAAAGATTCGATTTCTCCAACCCCGGAATAGATGGCAAGGAAGTTGGTAAGCGCGTCTTTTTCCTCGCTCTGCCGGCCTTCGCTGAAGAAGCTGGAGAAGAGTCTTTTGTCCTGATCCCAGCAGTATTCTTTGAGTTTGAGCGCGATGGTTGACGCGATATCAATACAGCGCAATGCAGTTTCCGGACGGCCGATGGAACGGTAAATTTCACTGGCGGAAAGCAGGAACCTGCAATAGAGCGAATTCATATCCGCGGCAATGCCTTTCCTGTTCAGAGAACGATAGGCCAGGGGGCATTGCAGATTGAACTTGACGCAAATATCGGTCAAAAGCCCGGTCCGTTCGTCGAGCATCGTTTCATAAAACTCGAATAAAAGATCGAGATGGGGAATCATTTTATTGAGGAATGCTTCGTTGCCGCTGGTCTTGTAATGGAAATTCAGCCAGACCGGAAAGAAAAACATATGATTGATCTGCGACTTCGTTTCGGAACCGAATGACAGCGTCGGGATGTCGCCGTTCTCGAACTGCGATCCGGCGAATTGAGTCAGTTTGGTTTCAGAAAGCGAATAGTCGCCGAAAGTAAGAATCATATTCATGCTCTGGATGTAGGCATCGATTATATATGAATTCTGACTGTTATAGTGGTCATCGGAAACGACGTAATTCGCGCTTCGGTGCAGTACGGCTTTGCCGATATCCCAGATTTCATTCAACTCCTCGTCAGAACAGCGGAAGGTGCTCTCATTGCGCTGCACTCGATAGAAATCAAAGAACGCGACCCGGCTGATTTCAATCTCGCCCTCCGCCCGTCTGGCGGAAATCATGATATAGCAGCAGTCGCCCGGCTTGAATTTCAGAAACTCATTAACGCCGGGACGCAGATACAATGAATGGGTATTCCGGCATTTGTCGCTGATCATCGGGAATCCGGAACTGCTCAGGTATGTGCCGATGGAAATGTCAATTATATCGCCAGCGCTGCCGCTGAATTCAAAAACCGGAAAGCCGTATTTCAGCTCTTCCGATTTGAACAGAATGTACTGGCCTGCTGAAATCTTGAGTATCGGGTCTTTGTCATCGCACGTCAATTCACATGCGCTGAGGAAAGACGACGCGTTGAGCAGGTTGCGTATGGATGGATTGAACGATTTCGACTCAAGCCGTTCAAATTTAAGTGACGGCGTGGCATCGCGCAACGGCAGTTTCAGCGGCCCGGCGATGTTCCAGCACGGCGGGGAGTCTTCGATCGTATCCTGGAGCAGTTGAATTTTTTCCGGCTTGCACTGCGGAAATTGCAGCATAAACCCCATGCTGAACTGGGTGACTTCCTGAATAAAGAGAAAACTGTTCCAGCCCTGCCTGATCGGAACGATGACAGTATCGCTCTGGCTGCTGCTCTCTATTGCATTGTCATTGCCGGGAACATCTGACTTGATCAGCCGGTTGTTGCAGAAAAACTTGAACGGGTTATCGGAAATAATCTTAATCTGCAGCATGCTCTCGGTTTCGCTGAATAGAAATGATTTGGCAGCGTATATTCCGGAATACCCGGTAAAGATCTCTTCAAAGTTCACATGCGATCCGGCAATCTTATTTTTTACTTTGCCTTTTTGAATCGCGGTGAAACATTCGCTGTCTTCGCAGTTATTGGGCAGGAACGGGGATATTTTCAAGCCTGCGCCAAGTACTCCGGGGGATACCATGGTATCGGCATTCTGCCAGCTTCTGGCCTGCGGATAGTCAGGCTCCTTCCAGCCGAAGGGATAGGTATTAAGGTTTACAGTCTCACTCATTTCGAATCCACGCTCAACCATGGCGCGGCCGAAATCGAAGCAGTTGCTTTCAAAGACTTTCCAGGATTTGTCAGTCCACAGGATCGGCTGTTCGTTGATGTGCAGCTGACACCACACGCCCTGCGGCTTCAAATCAGTTCCGGAGTGTATGGAATGGTGATAGACCAGCACCGAAACAACATTCGGCCCGGGTTGCAGATAGTAGGAAATATTGTACTGGTCAACATAGGAGACGTTCGGCTCGGTCGCCATCGGCCCGAAGCCGACAAAGCGTCCGTTGATAAACAGCTGATAGGAGCAGTGGGCTGTAATCCAGAGCTCGGATTCCATGCCGCTGTAATCCAGATTGAATTCCCTGCGGGCAAACAGATAGGAGTCAAGCCTGTTCTTCAGCGATTTCTTCCAAATCCATTCCCCGTGAATCGTTTCCGGCAATTTCACTCTGTCCATAACTTCCCCCTCGCATCAATCAAACCGGACAAAACCTATGAACCATATAAATACATTGAAAGTATTACTACTTACACTTCTAATATGCTGTTCAGAAATTATTTTGTCAACTGGTCAAATCATTTAAACCGTTAACAATTTTCCAGAATGACTGTCGCGCAGGCATATTCCTGCTCATGGCTGATTGAAATATGGATCCGGGTCACACCCATCGCGGTGGCGGTTTCGAGCGCCGCCCCGCTGAGTATGGCTTCCGGCTTCCCTAATTCCAGATTACGGGTGGAAACATCCTTCCAGCCGCATTTTTCGCCGATGCCGCAGCCCATTGCTTTCGACATGGCTTCTTTCAGCGCCCATCTGCCGGCATAATATTGCGACGGGTCGCGCCGCCGTTCCGCCTCTTTGCGCTCGTCGTCGGAAAACACCTTTTCGAGGAAGGGTTCCCCGTAGCGTTCGGTCATTTCCCGTATCCGCGATACCTGTACTATGTCTGTTCCTAGTCCGGAAATCATGTTTTATACTTGTAATTCGTTCGATTTCTTATAGATTTAAGGTTATGAAATTATAACAGCAGTTAATAAACAGGAATTTTTGATAATGTCAATATCGAGAGCAAGAATAGTTATCACCGGCATCGGCCTGACCGCGCCGAACGGCAACACACTGGAAGAATTCAGGCAGGGCCTGCTGAACCGGCGGTCCGGCATCGGCACCATGACCCACCGTTATATCGGGGATGTGTTTGCCGGATTGTGCAATTTCAATCCCAGAACTTATCAGGACAAGAAAGACATCCGGAACGGCACCCGCGCCGGTTCGATCTCCATTTTCTGCGCCAATGAGGCAGTCCGCGACGCCGGCATCGAGATCACCGACCGCAACCGCTCCAGGATCGGGGTTTTCATCGGCACCACCGAGCATGGCAACGTTGAAACGGAAAATGAGGTCTACAACCTCAGCCAGTTCGATTATGACATCAATCTGTGGAGCCATCATCACAATCCCCGTTCAGTGGCGAACAATCCTGCCGGGGAAGTGACGATTAACATGAAAATCACCGGTCCGCACATCTGCGTCGGCGCCGCCTGCGCCGCCGGCAACTGCGGGATTATCCAGGGCGCGCAGCAGCTTATGCTCGGCGAGGTCGATATGGCTATCGCCGGCGGCGTCTCCGAAAGCCCGCACACTTTCGGCATCTTCGCCAGTTTCAGGAGCCAGGGTGCGCTGGCCAGACATGCCGATCCGGCCAAAGCCAGCCGTCCTTATGATATGGACCGCAACGGTATTGTCATTTCCGAAGGCGGCTGTCTGTATACTCTGGAGCGCCTGGAGGACGCCGTTAAGCGCGGCGCCAAAATCTACGGGGAGATTGCCGGATACTGCATGAACTCCGATGCCGCCGATGCGGTTCTGCCGCTGGATATACGTCAGGCTGAATGTCTCGAAGGCGGCCTTGCCTCCGCTAAAATTACCGCGTCCGACATCAATATATTGAACACCCACGCCACCGGGACCAAGGTCGGCGACGTCCAGGAATGCAACGCCGTCAGAAAAGTCTTCGGCGCGTCATCCAGACTTTTTATCAACAATACCAAGGGTTTTATCGGACATGCCATGGGCGCCGCCGGGGCGCTGGAGCTCGCCGGGAACATTCCGGCATTCAAGGACGGCATCGTTCATCCCTGTATGAATATTGACAACCTCGATCCGGAATGCGCGATGAATCATGTGGTCTTAAGTGAACCGGAAAACGCCGGTCAGGTCAATTATATCGCCAACAACTCTTTCGGCATGCTGGGCAACAACTCGGTTTTGATCGTCAAGCGGTTTGAATAAGCTAACTGTCTTTAGTCTATAACATTGTTCAACAGCGGGTTATAGAATGAACCTTGTGATCCTTCTTGAAGAGGAACTTGCCGGAAACGGGATGGCGGTCATCCGCGATCCCCGGCGGGTGACTCATATCCAGGACATTCTGCGGGCGACACCCGGCGAACAGATCAGGGCCGGTTTGCTTAACGGCCGCACCGGTGAAGGGAAGATCGTCAGTTCATCGCCGGAAATGCTGGAATTGCAGGTGGAGTTTTCAGCTGAACCGCCGCCGGTTTTGCCGCTGACCCTGATCTTAGCCCTGCCGCGTCCCAAAACATACAGGAAAGTGCTACAGGCGGCAACCGCCATGGGCGTTAAAAAATTCATCGTGATCGAGTCCTGGAAAGTGGATAAAAGCTACTGGAACAGCCCGGTGCTTTCCGGGGAGGAGACCAGAGAGCAGTTCATGCTGGGGCTGGAGCAGGCGCGCGATACCGTGCTGCCGGAAATCAGTTTCAAGCGGCGCTTTAAACCCTTTGTCGAAGATGAACTGCCGGGGATCATTCAGGGCCGTCTGCCGCTGCTGGCGCATCCGGACGCATTTAATGCCTGCCCCCGGAATGTTGCCGGGCCGGTTGTCCTGTGCGTCGGGCCGGAAGGCGGTTTTACCGATTATGAAGTCGCGCTGCTGGAGAAAAACGGAATGCGGCCGGTGAGCATCGGGGCCAGAATCCTGCGGACCGAGTTCGCGGTCTGTGCGTTATTGGGAAAAATTTTCTAATCCTTAACTGGAGATATAATTATGAATAAAGAACTTTGTGAACTGAAAGAGCGTCTTGTGGAGATTCACGACCTTCATTCCGCCATTGCGGTGCTGGACTGGGATCAGCAGGTCAATATGCCGGCCGCCGGCGCAGAGGGCCGCGCCAACCAGCTTTCGCTGTTGTCCCGCCTGTCGCATGAAAAGTTCGTTGACGGCAGGATTCGCGAACTGCTGGAGAACCTGAAAGCATTTACGGCCGGACTTGATCCGGAATCTGACGAAGCCTGCCTGGTCAAGGTAACCCGGCGCGAATACGACCGCAATGTCAAAGTTCCGTCGTCATTTGTTGCGGAGTTTGCCAGAACCGCCTCAAACGCGCATGTCGAATGGGAAAAAGCCAAAGCCGCGTCCAGCTTTTCTCTGTTCCAGCCGTGGCTGGAGAAGATTTTCGATCTGAGGCGCGAATATGCCGGATTTTTTGCCCCTTACGACCACATCTACGATCCGCTGCTGGCTGAGTTCGAACCCGGCCTGAAAACTGCCGATGTCAAGGAAATCTTCGAAAAAGTGCGTCCCGCCCAGGTGGAACTGATCAAAGCGATCGGCCGCTGCCCGGAAACCGATGATTCCTTCCTGCATCAGACGCTCGATCCGCAGAAGCAGTGGGAGCTTGGCGTCGAGGCCTCCACCGCGATCGGGTTTGACTGGTCGCGCGGCCGGCAGGACAGGTCGGTGCATCCGTTCACTACCACGTTCGACCTTAACGACGTCCGGATTACGACCAGGATAATGGCGGATAATTTCGGCTCCGGCTTCTTTTCGACGATGCACGAAAGCGGCCACGCAATGTACGAACAGGGGATTTCGCCGTCGCTGCGCCATACCCCCCTCTGCACCGGGGCGTCGCTGAGCATCCACGAATCGCAGTCCAGGCTGTGGGAGAATCTGGTCGGGCGCTCGTTTGATTTCTGGGTATTCTTCTATCCGCACCTCCGCAATAAGTTCCCGGGCGCTTTTGATAATGTCAGCCTGAAGGATTTCTACCGCGGCATCAACCGGGTCAGGCGTTCGCTGATCCGCACCGAATCTGACGAGGCCACTTACAACCTGCATATCATGCTGCGGCTGGAAATTGAGATTTCCGTGCTGGAAGGCAGGGTTGCCGTCCGCGATCTGCCTGAAATCTGGAATGCGCGCATGGAGGAATACCTGGGAGTAGTCTCGGACAATGACGCGCACGGCATTCTGCAGGATGTCCACTGGGCGGGCGGCGCGGTGGGATATTTCCCCACCTATGCGCTGGGCAACATAATTTCCGCGCAGATATGGGAGTGCATCAACCGCGACATCCCGGATCTGCCGGAAAAGATACGGCAGGGCAGTTTTTCTGAACTGCGCGGCTGGCTGACCGACAATATATACCGTCACGGTGCGAAATTTGAACCGCAGATGCTGGTGCAGAAGGTGACCGGGTCGAAAATAGACCCCGCCGCCTATATTCGCTATCTGAACCGTAAATACAAAGAAATCTATTCGCTTTAGTCAGGAGTCAGAATAAATCCGGATTTTAGTTCGAATTTCATTCTGAATTCTAGCCTGGATTATTCATAAAAAATGAGGGAAAGACGAAAGAATGCTCAAAAAGAAAGATTTTGACGATGCCGGAGTCGTAGCAGCGCTACGGCTAGGACATCGGCAAAGACTTTACTTTCAGCAGATTGCAGTA
>CAIMFA010000780.1 GCA_903840185.1 uncultured Lentisphaeria bacterium
CTGTGCGTCGTCCTGTCCCTTTACCACGCTTGCCGGGTTGCCTTCCCAGCCTTCGAACATACCCTGGTCATTGATATTTTCAAAGTTCGGATTTTTGACTTCGGCACCCGTTACGATCAGATTATCGTAAGCCACCCATATCGGCGTGATATCCTGAGCATCTTTGGCTTTGAACCACGGTCCCATCAGTACCAGCCTGACTTTGCCATCTTTTTCCGGGATAAAACTCAATTCATAATTGGTCCATGTGCTGCCAATATTAGGACCTCCGGACACACACATGTAGTAATCTTTATTTTCTTTCATCCAGCCCGGATTGTCAACAGATAATCCTTGCTCGGATTTTACCGTGGTTAACGGTACTTTTTCCGCTGTTCCGTCTATATCGACTCTTACTTGCGCCTGCTGCGCCATGCAGACTGCGGCGGCTGCGAACAATGCGATAGCCAGTATTCTTTTCATTTCCCGTCTCCTTATGGTTAGGAAAGTTTTGATGTTTAACATTATGTTGCAGTTGCATCAGTGTCAAGCTGTAGAATTTTGAAATCTTTAAAAAAATGTATTAATGCGATTCATATAACGCCATATAACATAATATAACATTGCCGCTGATTATCTTTGCGTGATTATTAATGATGGTAATTATAAGCTTAAAATCTTACTTTTTATGAATTTGAATTTAAAATAATCGAAAGAGCTATTGACTTTTTTACAGATTTATTGTATAATCTAACCTAAGCGCATATAATACATCATATAACATTAATTTACAGAGTGTGTAATGGTAAGCAACGATATACTGCTGGCGGACAAAGTTGAACATCTGATGATGGAGGAGATAGCCGAACTTCGTCGTCGTAATGATTATCAATTGCCGCAGCAGCAGGAATTGGCGGAGCGTTACGGTGTATCGCTGCGCAGTATCCGCACTGTAGTAGACCGTCTTAAAGCTCGTCGCGTAATCCGCTCGGTCAAAGGGAAAGGGATGTTTGTAGTATCGAAGACACAAACATCCAACCAGATGTTGCTGGTGGCGAATGATCTCGATCATTTTTACACGTCTATGGCGATTTCATGTGCCAGTGCAGTACTTCTGGAACGCGGTCTGGTTCCGGTTGTAGTGACACCGGACAAAGTAAGGCAGAATGCGCGAAATATGTGCGGAGCGCTGATTATTCACGCCGATTCTGAGCTTGAAAGCTATTTGGAACAGAGTCAATTGCCGTACTGTGCCATCAACGACGCGTTTCTCGGCATCGCTGCCCATCCGCTGCGCGGTCAGACAGTACGCTGCAACTCGTATTTATGGAGTTATGTAACTACCGAGGTGTTAATTCTTTCCGGAAAGCGTCAGTTGTTTCTTTTCAACGGAGATTCCGTTCATGAAAGTTGGGCAAGAGATCTGGTGAGCGGATTCAGTGATGCCATTCATCACTATGGACTGAAACTTAATCCTGATTTTATCATTGACACTGTCGAGGAACCGGATGAGCGGCTGAAGATATTCGCACGTGCAAGGGAGATAATCAAAAAGACATATCAGGCAGACGGCAGGACGATTGGATTTGTGGATGGTTCTGGTTACTCGCGTCCACAGTCTGATTTTTACCACTATGTCACTGAAAACTTGTGCCGTCCAGCCGATGTTGCGGTGAGGATGTTTGAGGAATCCCACGTGACTTTTGTAGCCGATACTGTTGTCAGTATCAGCTTGTCAAAAATTATAGAACGCTCGGTTGATCTGGTTTTGGGACAACAACAGCCTTTCGCGATTTGCGAACAGTATGATAATTTTTCTGTGCAGCGCAATGAAGGCGGAGTATGGCGCAAATATGCCTATCCTGATTTTATCAAATTGATGAAATCAGGCAAC
>CAIMFA010000781.1 GCA_903840185.1 uncultured Lentisphaeria bacterium
ATTCACCGGGTCGCAGATTGTCAAAGCCCAGCCCGGCCATATTTACGGCGCGGTTTGAACTGTTCCACAAAAAATCATATTCCCCTTTGATCGGCTGACTGTCGGAAAACGGCCCTTCCTTGTAAAAAAATACGCCTTTGCCGCTATCGTCAGGAAACAGCAGAAAACTGCCCTGATTTTTAGCGGTTGCGGCTTTTTCCTTCAACCTCCAGTTGGACTGGTCGGTGCAGGTAAAATAATCCACGCATATTGGGGGAACATCTGTTTCCACCTTGAACCCGCCGAGATCGGAATAATACATTCCGGACAGCGGAACATTGGAACTGTATTGATCATACCAGCGAATCGCCGCCGCATCATCGTAAAGGTACAGATGACGGCGCAAAGTCAATTCGCCACCTGGAACCGCGATTTTGTAAGTCAATACCGCCTTGGTTCCGGAGGACTGGTAAAGCGCTTCCGGAATCGTGATTTCAAGACCTTCAAACCTGCAGTTACCGGACTTATACAAGTCATAATTCATACGGTCAGCCAGCAGCAGATGACCGGCGCTGGCGGCAATGGAATCGCCCTTAATGCCGGCAAATTCATCAATCTTAAAAAAAGGAGTCAGCGACACTTTTATCTGTAAAAATTTGTTGTTCAGCAGAAGGGTGTCATGCTGCCGCGTCATCGTTGCTTTAGTGCTCATATTTTGCTTCCTTAAAACATTTATTTTTCTCTGGTCAGGTATTTGTCAGCCAGCCTGATGAATTCTTTTGACTTTTCAAATGAATCAATGGTCTCACAATGACATGCGACTTCCGCCACGGACGCATTCACCGTGTTCTTGATACCCTTGATCTGAGCCAGCATCTCACCGGCACTCCGGTTAAGGATGTCTTTCTGGGTATCCATTAATTTCTGGAGTATTACTTTGCGGCCATTAAACACGTCAGCAGCAGTCTGCAAATCCGACCACGGACTGACATGAATTTTTGCCAGATTATGCAGCGTTGCAATCCGATTGTAAACCGGTGTCAAACTGCCGCAACTGTGATAGTAGTAATTCCGGCCGTATTTGGAACATTCCAGTTCATACGGGTAGATGAATTCCGCATAGTCGTCCGGCGAGAACATCTGGCAGTTGACGTCATCGCCGCCGATTGACGGCATGAAACAGTCTTTACCGGTTTTCTCATTCATCTCTTTTGCCCGCGTGATGGATAAATCCGTGAAAAATGCCATCATGCGGTGAACAAAGGCGGGGTTTTCCCTCATATCCATCAGCACATTGATCATGCCGCGCACCCGGCAGGTCTCCTCAAACGGAGAGCCGGGCTTGCTGAGGTAGCCAAAGCCGAGAGTGTCGTCCTGGATGGTAAATTTTCCTTCGGTAAGTTCGGCAAACACCGCCTGACGTTTCCGGTGCAATTCCGGGTCAAAATGATACGGCTGAATGGAGATATGGTCAAAATCAACTTCACTGTTGATAAAAGGCTCCAGATGAAAATCCCCGCTTTTCAGGTTATAATCTATTTCATTCCAGATCGGGTTCCGCTTGTCCTTATTCCTGATCCAGAGCAGATTGAAGTTTGTGCTAACGGACGGATAGACGGGCCAGTCCCCAGGCATTTGTTCAATATAAAAAATCCTCTGCTTCAACTGGAAAATAATTACCTGTTCGGCAAGTTCACGGGGATATTCCCCTGTGGCAGACATGACTGCTTCAAGGTCCAGGGGCAGATTCAACAGCTCCATCCACAGGCTCATCCGCATGATTGACCAGTCGAAAGGAACGGAAAAATACACCGGAATTTTTTCCGTGATTTCCAGCTTATTATGCCTGGAGATCAAGTCGAGCCGGCGCTGATTTTCCGGCCCGTTATACACTTCAAAAAAGTGTCTTAAAGTTTCTTTTAACGCTTTAGACATATATCTGCTCAGGCGCAATATACTCCGCCATTAATATCTATAGTTGCCCCGGTAATAAAGCCGTCGTATTCGGATGCCAGGAAGACAATAGTTCTTGCGACGTCTTCAGGGGTGCCGGCTCTGCCGAGCGGAATTCCCTTGATCGTTTCGTCCGCCGATTCTTTTGTGGTGTGAGTGGCGTGGAATCTTGTTCCCAGGATCAGTCCCGGAGCGACAGCATTCACCCGGATTCCTTTGGGAGAAAGCTCATTTGAAAGCGCCCGTGTCCATGTCAGAATCGCGCCCTTGCATGTTGAATATACGAGCGAACCCGGATGTCCGCCTTTTCGTCCGGCGAGGGAGGCCAGATTTACGATGCTCGCGCCGTCGCTGTTTTTCTCAAGATACGGAAGCGCTTCTCTGGTTACCATCATGGCTGATGTAACGTTAATGTCATAGACTCTTTTCCAGAAATCCATATCTATTTCACCCAGATATTTCCTCTTTACAAGATCGCCGACGTTGTTGACCAGAATGTCTATTCCGCCGAGGAATTGTGCTGCTGCCGATACCATCGCCACGGCTTCCTCCTCTTTCGTCAGGTCAGCATGGAAAATATCTGATCTGCCGCCTTTTGATCTTGTGAAATCAGCATTTTCCTCGGCCAGTTCGCGGCTTGCGTAGTAATGTATGGCTACATCGCAGCCGTTTTCAGCCAGAAGTTTTGCCACTGCCTGTCCGATACCTTGTTCAGCTCCTGTTACGAGAGCTTTTTTGCCTTTTAAAGAACCCATTTTACTTACACTCCTTATTTTAGTGTTACAATTTCAAATTCGTTAAACTTTAATTCAAACTCATTGCCATCCTGCTTCAGTTCTCCGCCAAAACTGGTCTGTCCGGTTTTGCCGGCACCAGTGGAGAACTTTATGCTGCCTGCACCGGACGCGACCACATAGATGAACTGCGCATCGGCATTTTCCAGCAACGATACAGTTACTGGAATACTGTTTTCGCGCAAAACCAGTGGCGGGGTAATATTTTCCAGACAAATCGTCCGGAAAAAGCGGTCTATTTCGCTGCCGGCTCTGGACAGGATTTTTTCGATTGACGAATCGAAAACAATACAATTACCGCTGCCGGTTTTGCGCTTGAAAACTGACGGCCAGGTCATTTCACCTTCAGCATCGAAAATGACGCTATCCGCAATGACTTCGGCTTCGACATTTTTCAGCATGACGTTATTGATTTGCGGGAGCAGGTCAAAGTCCGGCGTCCGCAAATAGCAGTCATAACGCTTCTCGCACCAGTATTGAACATCCCGCGCGTTTTTTAATCTGGCGTCAGGAACTGACGGAACGACGCCGGTAAATTCCGGCGGGACAATGCCGGTAAATACAATCGTGCCGCCATTTTGCGCGAATTGACGAAGTAATTCCACCCGCGACGGATTAAGTTTAATAAACTCCGTCACAAACAGGATTTTGAAAGAGTTGATCAGCGCAGAATCATCCAGAAACAAGTCCGGCAGCACCATGACCGGAATTCCGGAAGCGTTGAAATTATCGGCAATATTAATCACTTCATCCGTGATTTCCACCCCGTCAATATCTGCGACAGCAAATTGCCGTTCGTTGGAATTGCGCAGCACACAGGCGAAACGGCTCATGCCGGCACCGGGCGCAATGCTCAGCGCTTTTTCACTGTCTTCAAACAGACGAGCAATGGCGCCGATATGTTTATCCGAGTTGAAAAATCTGCCCGCATAAGAGATGATCGGAATGCCGCCAAAGCTCAAAGTATTGCGTCCGCAAAGCAGACTTTTTTGTTCAAACGGCGAATTTGAAAGCCGAGGATGCCATGCGTGACTATTGGTATAGTTCCAAATCCTCTTATCCAAGGCAGAAGCCACGCTGCAGCCTTCAATTCCTCCGTGATCTGATTCAATAAGAAAACAATCCACTTCTTTGAGCATTTCAATTTCAAAGCGGGTTCCGCACAGCAACCCGGCGGTACGGTTCATCATCAGCGGCAGATTTTTCGCCTGGGTCATCTGCCGGATTTCTCTCAATAATCCCAGCAGATTATTTCTACTCCATTCCAGGTAAACCCCGCCCAATTCCTTCTTCTGCTGATTGTCCGGCAGTTTATATCCAGTTTCAGCCAGAAAGCGTTTTTTGCACGATTCGCACTGGCAGATCAGGTGTTCCACCCCCCATCCCTGATACGGTCCGTCAAGATATACCGCATAGACGTCGTGTTCGATAATTTCATTCACGATAGCGCGTATTTCCTGCCGGTACGCGCCAAAAGCGCAGACGGAGAACAGCGGTTCGCCGCCGAAATGACGATACTGTACCTCCGGCTGAACAGGCTCGCCTGCTTCGTCACGGAATATCCATTCCGGCTTCAATTGTTTCAACCAGCCGGCGGGCACGGCGTGTCCTACTGGAATATACCCGATAACTCTGATTCCTGCTTCTTTTCCGGCATCGATGGTTTCCTGCAGCAGATCGCGGTTGTTCAATTTCGGATGATTGGGGACAATCTTACTGGGATAAAGCGCATACTTGCCGATGGAACCGAAACGGATGGCGTTGGCATTGGCTTTTTTGCACAATTCAATGCCGTGCGCGGGATCATAGTTTAACCCCGGAGTAAATGGCGGCCAGTAGGCGTCATATAAAAAGGTGCGTAAACTTTTCAGGTCTTTATCAAACATAATATTTCCTCTGTTTTTAAAAACTTTCTTCCGCCAGTTTGACCACGCCGATTGTAAGCAGAAGATTGGCGAATCTGCGCTGTTCTCCGGTAGCAATAATCAATGACGTATTGGCTGATTTGATTTTGTCATAAAACGCCCAGCGTTCCATGTCCGACCAGGCTATGCCGGCGCCAAGCATTGCACGGTATTCATCGTGAATCTCCGGTTTGAAATTTTCCGGCGGTGTCATCACCGTCGCTTCCTGAATCACTATCGCATCCATTATCACCGACAGCACCTGGGTGCAGTTTAACACGCCTGGAGCCAGATTGAGAAATACTTTTTTTGAAAGCGGATTGGAACATGTCGCGACGGGAAAATTGCCGTCGGCAATCAGGACTTGGGAAAAGTGGCCGGAGCTGGCCAGCGCTTCCAGAATCTGCGGGTGAATCAATTTTGTTTTTAACATATTTTCCTCTTATTTTATTGGATACTGTCCATATTTAAATGCGGTCTCGAAAACAGTGTAAATATCCTCCGGAGGCACCAGCGGCTGGATGGCATGAACCTGGTTGAAGACAAAACCGCCGCCGGGAGCGAAAATCCGGATAAGATTTTTAACGTGTTCCTCCAGCGTGACTTTGTCAGCTTTTCCCAGAATATTCTGGGTGTCGCATCCGCCGCCCCAGAAAACGATCTTCCTGCCGTATTTCTCTTTCAATTTAACCGGGGCCATGCCGGTGGCGGAAATCTGTACCGGATTGAGAATATCGGCACCCATTTCGATAATACTGTCAATAAGCGGTTCAATCGCGCCGCAGGAGTGCAGATACAGTTTCCAGTTAGTTTTTGAATGCAGCCATGAGGTGAATTTCTTGTAATGCGGCGCAATCCTTTCATGGAAAATATCCGGCGAAACCATCGGCGCATTCTGCGAACCGAAGTCATCGGCGAAGGAAATGCAAAAAGTATATTCGCCGATGGCCTGATGCAGCAGCGTATATTTTTTAATCAGGTCATCACAGCGCTGCGCCAGCATGTCTCCGATCTTTTCCGGTTCCAGCATCAGGTCCATCATAAATTCCGGCTCCACCGAAAAGAAGTTGCCGCCAAAATTAGCGGAAACCGCGTATTCGGTTTCTTCGTAAATCCGGCGGGTGTTCCGCTGTAACGCATCAAGATTTTCATCGGTAAAATCGTAAGGCCATGAGAACCAGCTTTTGCCGTCTTCCGCATCAAAGTAATACGCCCCCTGCGGCATCTGGAACCGCTGCCCGGCAGCATTTTTCAGCAACCTCGCCCCATTGGCTTCAATCTGAACATTAAGTCCGGCCGGGTACAGCACGTTCATATCCGCCGGACTGCTGTGCAAAGTAAGCGGGGCCCATTCCTGATGAAACGCCAGAGCATTGACCTGAATAACGTCTATATGCAGCCGCTTCCGGATAATTTCCTCCATCTGCGCCAGCTGCTGCATGACGTCATTGCATTTTACCGGCCCGCCGATACCCAGATATTTCTTCAAGTTATGATATGCGATCACATGAATACCGCTGGCTCCGGTACTCCCGCCGAGGTCAATGGGAACCCGGTCCGCTTCTTTAAACGCCAGCGCGGTCAATACTCTTTCTCTGCTGTTCATTTTCTTAAAACCCCTTTCAGCTTAGCGGCCAAGGTTACGCCGGGAAACAGCTAAGTAATCGTCAAATCCGACAAGTCCGAATTCTCTTGCTATTTCAGGCGCGGAAATCTCATCCGTCAGGCTGTACATGACGGCGGTTCCCAGGTCAGACGCCGTATCAATCAGTACTTTATTACGGTATTTCCGCCTGATATCCGGAAATTTGACATTGTTGCCGTCCTGATGCATGTAAAAGCGGTCAAGATTAACTCTGGCCCATGCGATTCTATTATAGAAGTTGGTGGAATTCAGAATTCTGCCGTGCGGGTCAAGAATGTCGCTGGTATTATCCTTACAGGCGGAGGCAAAATAGCAGCGGCATTGATATGCCCAGTTACTCTGCAAATGACCGCCATGAAACATACTGGAAAAACATAGCACATCCGGGCGGAGTTTCTGATATGCATCCTGCAGTTCATCGAAATTCAGGTCAAAACAAATCACCCCGCCGAGCCGTCCCGCCGGAGTATCGACTATTGTTGAGCCATTGCCTGCAGCATGCCCTCTTTCCAGTTCACCCTGGGTAAGAAAAGTCTTCCGGTAATCCCCCAGAAACTCCCCGTCAGGACCGATAAAAGCCAGCGCATTGTATATTTTGCCGCCGTCTTCCAGCTTGATGGAACCTGCGATAGTACAGCGGTTGCGCATGGCAAAATCCCGGTAGGCATTGAACATCGGGCCTGGACGTTTTGCGCTTTCCGCCTGTTTCATCGTCTGCGCGATTGCTTCCATTCCCTCGCAGGTGACGACCAGATCAACTCCGGTGCCGTCCAGCATGGATCCCGCTTCATGGAATTGCTCCAGTACTTTGCGCTGATCGTCATTGCCGTGTTCAGGAATTTGAAAATGAATTGCCGCGATATTAATAAAACGAGCCATAAAACACGTCCTTTCCGGTTATAATAAATATTTACATTATAAATTACATGTAATATAAATGTTAAAAAGTTATAATTAAATGGCAAAAAACACAGTATACTTGTCAAAATGCACAAAAATTATCTTAAAACCATTACACTTCGTCGGAATTTGCCGATCCATATTTCCCACCTTCGCGCATGGGCAGTGTTTATGATTTTTCAATTATCTAGTCGGAGCTAGCAAGTATGAATGCTTGACCGGTTTGGCGATTTCATACATCTTATCATTCAGTGATTTCACCTCTGCGACAACCGCATCTATTTTAGGCCTGGTCTCATAGTAAAGGGGGACAATGTCCTTACGCCAGCTACTCACTCCATCCATATATTTCCTGACGGCATTGGCATTGTTCAGATCGACTTTCGCCTTCCGCATTTCAGATTCGAAGAAGACAATGCTGCGCAGCCCTATCTCCTTGTCATAACGTTTGTCGCAGATGGCGGAGACAGACAATGCCTGCTTATACTGTGGAGTCTTCTGGTTTGTCGCAAGATTGACGCCGGCAGAAAACTCCGCAGCATCATAGGTTCCAACCTCAATGCCGTCGATAGACAGGGAATATTTTCCAGCATCAAGTCCTGTAACTGTGAGAGTTTCGCGGTTGAGATCTTCGGTGAAAGGAATCATCCTCAGCGCGAGGGCCGCTTTGCTCTCTACGGGATACGGGAGGGCGTTCCCGGTACATTCGAAACTGATTTTCTTTCCGTCCACTTTCAGGTTTTCCACTTTGGCGTTCTCGACATCGGCCTTGGGGGATTTCGCATCAATGTTGATCCGTGAGACAAACGGGGAAATGCCCTGGGATTTCAGGAGGGAATAAGCCATGATGAGATGACCAGCCTCATTCGGATGGGTTCGATCTTTGCCGCCAAATGTGAAATTTTTAAATACAGCCTGCTTCGAGACGGTTATGTATTGCATCGGCGCATACAGATCCACCAGCGGAAGTGATGATTTTGACGAATAGGCATGGAGATTGTCAACCAGCATTTTCAAGGCGTCGTTTTTCCCTAGCAAATTCGCGGCAGGAATGTCGGCGGTCTGATCATACGGAGATGGCGTAAAAAGGATCACGCTCGCATTCAAAGCCTTAGCCCTGTCGATTATCCTGGAGAGGTTTTCCTGGTATTTCGACAGGGTTTTTTCTATAGCTGGCTTCAGGTCTTCCATTTTTGCATTGGGACCGAAAGCGGGATTGCTGGCATCGTTCATTCCGAGCATCACGGTGAACACAGTCGGCTTCCGCCAGGCGATGTCGGCATCAAACCTTTCAATCAGATCCTGTGTGACATTTCCGCTGACCCCTGCATTCCAGATCATGACCTTCCTATCGGGAAAACGGGTTGCATAGAACAGGGAGAGATACTTATGGTATTTCCCGTAGTGCGTTATACTGTCTCCGCCGCATACGACTACATCTCCGTTCTTGAATTGTGGAACCGATGCCGGGAACGGGAACTTTGTCTTTATCTCAGACAGGAAGGACGCGGGTGATGCGTTTGGATTCGAACTCACTTTTTCTTCCAGC
>CAIMFA010000782.1 GCA_903840185.1 uncultured Lentisphaeria bacterium
ATCGGGATTGAAATTCTTGACCACATTATTATCGGCAACGGCTTTTACAGCTTTCGTGAAGCCGGAAAAATGGAGGTGGAAAATGACTGCTGTTCCTTCTTAACAGGCACCGCAGTTGATACGGCGTAGACCATGAATTTATGGATATATATGATGAAAGTGAACCAAGCGGGATTAAATGGTTTTAGTTCTGCCAAACAACAAAAAGTGACTATTGTCACAGGAGAAGTTATCATGGATGAAGACACAAAAGTAACCGTACCGCCGCCCGTAGTAACCGCCCCAGTCGTTCTTACCCAGGCCGAGCTAGAAGCCAAGGCCGCGCAGGAGAAAGCCAAAGCGGATGCTGCGGCTGCCGAACAGTATATCGCGGACCGCAAAACAGCGGAGCTGGGATGTATGCAGTCTCAGATCGCATACAATAACGCGGCGACTTATGCCGCATGGGGGATCGGCATCGGCGCGGTTCTGGCCGGTACTGGAATCCTTATCTACAGCCTGAAGTCATAATCGGCTTCAGCTAAGATCGTTGTGGAAGCGTTGCCGTAATGGGTACGCTTCTTTTTTTTGTAGCAAATAACCCTAACGGGCCATCACTGGCGGGCAAAAAAAGAGCGAAAAGAAACGTTTTATCCGTCCGTGTTAATGGCGTTGTTAGGATGATGATCGTTCATAGCGCTTCTCGATTAGTTCCATTTGAGCTACCACATCACTTGCTCGCTCTCGATCAATGTCGCGCTCTTTTTTTGAAAAGAACAAGCAAGCACACCCACAAATTGCAGAGACGACAACCACAGACCAAGCGATGTCCAACGCTCGTTGCTGCTTAGGTAGACCCTGTCCGAAAAGGGCCTGAAGAACATCCTGCCGGGTTTGACGGCGGCAATTTTACTGCCATTTCCGGCGTTTAAAATAATATTTAGTCCAGTGATCTTCATGCTTGCATTAACACAGCTTAAAACTCTATTTGTTTAAGAGTTACTTTATTTATTTGAGTTTGCTTCATTTTTTCACGCTTTTTTCAGGCCACCTTCTTTGCCGGCGGCCGGGATGCAAGATTCTCCATCACCTGCTTGCGCTTAATTACGCCGATCCTCCAGAAATTGTGAACTATCATCTTTTCGGTCATCTCTCCCTTAACAGCCTCAATTCCCCGGCGGCTGAACCGGTACATGCTGAATTTATATCGCAATGTAAATACCAGCGATTCAACCGCCGACCGCATATTGCGGGCGCTGGCGTAAGGCGCAGAGTTCCATTGTTCTTCGCTGGTGATTTTTCTGCCTTTGGAGCCGCTGATGGAAACAGTTGGAATCTCTTTAAGGAGTTCGTCGCGTCCGGCTTTACTGCTGTAGCCGTCATCAACGGTAACAACGTCTGGAGTAATGCCGGTATTGCGCTGATGCTGCCTGGTCACCGGCAGCAATCTGGCGGAATCTGCCGGATTGCCCTGTTCCAGCTCAAATGCAGTGATGAATCCGTTTCCGCTGCGGGCTACTTGCGGCTTGTAACCGATTTTCGGATCTCTTCCGCCTTTTTTAATGAAAGCCGCGCAGGGATCAGATATGCTCAATATTTTTTCCGTGGACGGAAGAACAATGTCATTGAACACCCGGTCTCCAGTATATCCGCAAACCCGGCCAGCCGCCGCCAGATCATCATTTACGATTTCCATGATCGCTTCGGCCTGACGCTGCCGGCTCGGAACAATATCCAGAGCTTCCCATTTTACGGTTAATACTTCAAGCTGTCCTGCCAGCCGGTTGATGCTCTTGACTGCAATATTCAGATATTGGCGGTAGAGTTTGCGGAGTTTTTTGGCCGCTCCGGGTTTGCCGCCGATGCAATTCATTTCAAAATCAATTTTCTTGAGCTGCTTCAGCCATTGCTCAACACAGCCTGGCGTAAAACCGGGCAAATCGAAATCCTTCAATTTTTGTCCGCAATGCCAGACTCGATTCAGCAATGACAGGATGATACTGCTGTCCGTCGGCCAGCAAGTGCTCGCCTCCACGGAAAAGCTGTCGATACTCAGCAAGTCGAACTCGTCAAGCCTTTTTTTTTGATATAACCGAGCTGGGCACGGAAGATATGGTCGCGCGTCTGATTGTTCACCGCATTAAGATTGTCAAGGGCGCAGTTATGGGAAGGCATCGGCTGATTGCGGGAAGAGAAATATGCGTTAATCAGCATGGAATCAAGCATCCGGTCAACCGCCTGACAGGAGGACAGGGAACCGTAATATCCGCGGGCCAGCAGCAGAACAAAAACTGACTCGCCGTCAAGCAGGCGCGGACGCCCGGATTGCAGTTGAAGCGCGTCCCCGCCGGAAACGGCAGACAGATCGCACAGCGGCAACCCGGCTGTCCGGGCGGACTCCCAGCGCTTGTCTTCAAGGCGCTGCTGCTTCTTGCGCAACGCCCACGCATCAATATCTTTTTCTATCATGGACATGATTTCCGGCGATTCCTTGAAAAACTTCAGACCTTCAAGAAGAATTTCCTTAAATTCTGTATCAGGGCATAATGCAAGTTGCGAAGCCGTATCAGCGG
>CAIMFA010000783.1 GCA_903840185.1 uncultured Lentisphaeria bacterium
CCCTAAGCCGCTACCAAACTTTTCCACTCCAATATTCCGTGATTATCCCCTTTTTAATTCACCATCAGGCTTTCGCTGCGTTTTTAACATTAAAAACTCATAAATCATAATATTTGACAAAACTTTAATAATTAGCGCCATACAATTTACCAATATTGACCAGTATAATAATAACATACTGGATAATAAAAGCCAAACAAAGGAGCTTTATCTATGAGTAAATTCAATGGACTTAATCTGAGTTTAGGCAATCTTTCGCGATTGTCCGATGCACAGACCCGTTCAATCAGCGCGGAAAATCCTGATGGTGCAAAAGCAGGCGGCGCAAAAGCTGAACCCGGCGTGAACAGTTGCGGCAGAGAACTCGGACGCGGCTGGAAGATCAGGCCATCCATCAATATCAAGGCTGGAGAAACGGTGGAGATCGCCAATATTCAGGGACCGGGGGCAATACAGCAGATATGGTTTACCTCGACCGGCAACTGGCGCTTCACGATTCTCCGCATCTACTGGGACGGACAGGAAAATCCGTCGGTCGAATGTCCGGTCGGCGACTTTTTCTGCGCGGGCTGGGGCGGCAGGGAAAACAACACCGGGGTAAACTTCAGGCAGCTTTCATCCCTGGCAGTATGCATCAATCCCGGCAGCGCGTTCAACTGCTACTGGGAAATGCCGTTCAGAAAACATTGCCGGATAACTGTAACCAACATTGAAGAACCAGTGAAAGACAAACCTGATGACAGAGCCATGACGCTCTACTACCAGATAAACTACACGCTGACCGAAGTCCCGGAAGACGCCGCTTATTTTCACGCCCAGTTCAGACGCGTCAATCCGCTGCCTTATAAGGAAGCATATACCATCCTTGACGGCGTCAAAGGTAAAGGGCATTATGTAGGAACGTTCATGGCATGGGGAGTTAACAACAACGGCTGGTGGGGCGAAGGCGAAATCAAGTTCTTCATGGACGGCGACAAGGAATTTCCGACTATTTGCGGAACCGGCACCGAAGACTATTTCTGCGGGTCGTACAATTTCGACGTCGGCCAGCAGAACGGCGGCTACAGAGAGTTCAGCACGGCATATGCCGGACTGCATCAGGTCTTGAAACCGGACGGCCTCTACAAGTCGCAGCAGCGCTTCAGTCTGTACCGCTGGCATATCATGGACCCGGTAAGGTTCGAGCAGGATTTGAAAGTCACTATCCAGGCGCTCGGATGGCGTTCATACGGCCGTTTTCTGCCGATGCAGGACGATATAGCCTCGGTGGCATTCTGGTACCAGACGCTGCCGACCGCCCCGTTCCCGCAACTGCCGGATCGCGATTATCTGGAAGTCATCTGAGATTATACGAGGTTTTTGATCTTAATATGCACTTATGCCTTTCTTAAGGCATAAGTGCATACATATTTTCAAGCAAAGGATTAGTAGATTCTATTTAGCGTCTACCGGCCCGGTCAGGCCTTTATCCGCTAAAATACTTTTCTGCATGGCGGCGACTTCATCAGCGGAGTCCATCTTAAGGGCGCGCTGGAGCAAATCAACGCATTCCTTTTCAGAAAATGCTGAAATCGTCTTTTTAACCAGCGGAATAACTTTAGCAGGCATGCTGAAATCTTTGATTCCAGCACCAATCAGCAACGGCACGGCCATCGGATTTCCGGCCATTTCACCGCAGACCGAAACACCTTTTTCCGGCCTGGCACGAAAAATAGCGCCGATGTCCGCCATGATCTGCAGAAACACCGGACTGAGACAATCATAACCAGATTCAGTACTGCTGCCGCGCTCAAGCGCAAATATATACTGCTGAAGGTCATTTGTGCCGACACTGACGAAATCCACATGCTCAATAAATTTATTCAATCCGATAAATACGGAAGGCACTTCAACCATAATTCCTACACGATAGTCGGTCGCATATTCAATCTGTTCCTGCTTGAGGCTTTCTTCAACCTCTTTGAGCATAGCACGAATGAAATGGACTTCCTCCAGTTTTGAAATCATCGGGAAAAGAATCTTAATCCGTCCCAGTCTGCCGGCGCGAAGCACCGCCCTGAGATGGGAACGCAGAATATCCGGATGCGCCATCAGCAGACGGATTCCACGCAGACCCAGCGCCGGATTTTCCTCGTGCGGAATATTAACATAGTTGAGCGGTTTATCGCCGCCGACATCAAGCACCCGCAGCGTCACCTCGCCATTGCTTTCGCTGACAACTTTGGAGAAAACATCGTATTGAATGTCTTCCCCGGGCAGATAATCTCTGATCATAAACAGGAATTCCGTGCGGTAAAGTCCGATGCCTTCGGCGCCGTACTTCTGCAGCAGAGACGTTTCACAAATCAGAGAAATATTGGCGCGAAGCGCGATTCTAGTCCCGTCCGCAGTCATTGCCGGACCTTCGACAATTTTAGTTTCAGCCGCCTCTGACGCCTTCAACAAGTCATCAAATTGCGCTTTTATATTTTCCGGCGGATTGATATAAACTCTTTCCGCATGGCAGTCGAGAATAATCTGATCATAATTATGGACTTTGCTCATGACGCCGGACACACCCAGCAATGCCGGAATCTCGAACGCTTTGGCCAGTATCGCCACATGACTGGTCACACCGCCTTTTTCACAAACAATTCCCGCCAGGTTATCAATCGGCAGGCGCAGCAGATCAGACGGCATCAATTCATGCGCGACAAGTATCCATTCTTTAGATTTTGTTTCAATCAGATTGGAGTCTACCAGCTGATTGCGCAGCATTTTAACCGACTCCAGCAGACGGAGCATAACATCTTTAAAATCAATCACTCTTTCCCGGAAAACCTTGTCGCCAAGCTGTAAAAATTTCTTTTCAAAGCGTTTGAATACAATTGAAATACTGAATTCCAGCGAATGATTTTCCGCGGAAATCTCCCGTTTGATTTCGTCAAGAATAGTTTTGTCTTCGAGAAACAGCAGATGCGCATTGAAAATAGAAGCATCAGCCTCGGAAATCATTGAAAGTGCGCGGGCCTCCATCTTAATTGTATTCTCTCTGGCCTGTGTTAGCGCCTTGTCGAAAAGTTCCAGTTCTTTCTTCTGGTCATTATGCGTGCCGTGTTCAGTCTCGCTTAACCAGTCCCGTATCTTGAATTTAAATGCTTCGCCGCGGGCGACACCAGGATTTACCGCCAATCCCTTGAGCGTGAAGCTGCTTTTGTGACTTGATTCACGATGTTTGGGTTCCGCGCTGGATGCCAGAAAGCGCAGCATACCGGCATTAAGCATCAGGTTGGCCATCTGCGGGCTCAAACTTTTAGCCATATCCACTATTGACTGCGAAAACATTCCCTGCTTCTGCCGCTGCAGCGTCAAAACACCGATAACCCTGCCGCCTGTCGCCAGCGGAATCCCCATATAGGAATATAATTTTTCTTCGCCGGTATTGCCAAAGAAAATGTAATCCGGATGCTTTGACGGATTTTCGATATTGATAATCTCTTTGTTTTGAAAACATATTCCGGTAAGCCCTTTTCCCGGCTGCATCATAACCTTTCCCACTGATTCGGGATTTAATCCGGAAGTTGCGGTAAGCACCAGATGGTTACGGTCTTTGTCATATTCATATACTGAGCAAACATCAACGTCAAGGTTGACGGCAAGTATTTTGACAATCTTCGCCAGAACTTCGCCGCTGTCTTCAACTCCGGCGATAACTTCGGAAATGTTTCGCAGTACTGTTAATAGTTTTCCCATTATAAAAAACCTTTTCAAGAGTAAAATGTAAATTTTTAATAAAAAAACAGGTCAGTAAGTTACTGTTAAATCTCGAAAAATCAATAACTAAGAGTACATTAAGAAAGGAATAAGTGTCATTATATGTTAAAAATCCGGCTGTTCGGCATAGTTCCGTTCGACA
>CAIMFA010000784.1 GCA_903840185.1 uncultured Lentisphaeria bacterium
GCATCTTCATGCACTTCATGGTGAAGTGTATTTGTTCTTTTTCGTGAATTTTCGTGCTACTATCCGTCATTCTATCTGTCAAAAAAGTTCCGGAGGAGGGATGCAAGGGGGAACCTGGAACTGTCCGGGTTTCCCCTGCAAACAAAACATTGTTTATCCCAATTCGCCGCCGGCGGCTCGCCGGGCGTGATCCAACGGCGAGGCGTTGGTCGCCAAAGGCAAAATGCTTTAAAGCCGCTGCGGAGACCGGCGCTCCCGGGTTTTCCTTCATGCATCTTCATGCACTTCATGGAGAAGCAGTATTTGTTCTTTTTCGTGAATTTTCGTGCTTTTCGTGGTTAAAGTGTATTTAACTGTTTATTTTGGTTGCGGCTATGCCGCGTTAAGTTCTCCATACCCTTGTGGTAAAAAGAGATTTCTCTGCGGTTATTGCATTTAGATAAGTTCACTATCCACTTGAGTTATCTGTAGAAGCCGCCGTCGCCGTCGTGGCCCAGGATGTCCATAATCTCTCTTATCACCAGCCGGTTGGTGTGGTCGGGGGGCGTTGACATGTGTGTCCATGCGGTTCTTGGTCAGGCCGATGGCCAGCTTCAGGTGCTGGTTGGCCATGCCTTCGGAACCGCCCGCGCCGCCATGACCGAACAATGCCCCCATGTCTGAATCAGTGCCTTTAAGACAGTAACCGAGGCCGAAACCATGGCCGAAGCAAACCGGAGTGGTACCCGGCCGCGTCTGACGGGTCGTTGCGAGTTCGAGCCGCTTCGCCGGAATCAGCCGGACGCCGTCAACCTCGCCCATCAATGCCGCATAATGTCTGGCAATTGCCTTCGCGGACATTATCCCGTTGACAGCAGGCATGGTGCAGCGCCGAACTTGCGGCATATTGACAAAATCCATCAAAGGCAGGGTGAGTTCCGGTATCGTTCCAGGCGGCGGCGGAGCGTTGGTGATGGGCGCGGTGGTGCATTGCTCCTTCTGGTCTGGCTGGGCTTCAAAAGCGGAAAAGCGCTTGTCTGCGTCCTCGCTGATACCGAAGAACATGGCCTGGTCAATGCCCAGCGGCCGCGTTACTTCTTCCAGCAGCAGTTGTTTGAGCGGGCGGCCGTAGGCATGCTGCGCAAGGCCGCCAATAATCCAGCCGAAAGAACGGGAGTGGTATTGCATCGTCGAACCCGGAGTCCAGAGCGGCGTCATTTCCGCCATTCTGGCGCAGGCGGCGTTAAAGTCGCAAGCTTCTTCAAAAGATTTAAACTCCGGATTCTGCGGCAGTCCGCACTGATGTGAAAGCGCCTGCCTTACAGTGATTGCCGCCTTGCCGTTAACTCCGAAAGCAGGCCAGTATTCAGCGACAGGTTTGTCGTAGTCTACAATCCCGCGCTCCGCCAGGACGTGAACAATAGTGGAAAGTATGCCTTTGCCGGTCGAACAAACCGGAAACAGCGTGTCGGAGTCAACCTTGCGGCTGGAGTTTGATGAAACCATGCCGGCAGCGACATCGGCGACCAGTTCACCGTCAAGGTAAACCGCGACTTGCGCCCCCAGTTCAAATCCGCGCCCGATCAAAGAGTCAAGCAGCGTCTGAATCCTGCCATGCAATTTTGCCGCCTTGGCGGCTTTTTCCATATTCATATCTGTATTCCTTATAGTATCTTGTTTTAGACTTCTATGGTTTAAACGTTTTTAAAATTGACAACTGTTTTTCAGGTTTCAGGTTTTAGGTTTTAGGTTTTAGGTTTTAGGTTTGATTCTGGCTCCTGGCTGTTCCCCTTGGATATTGGATATTCTCCCGCTTTGCGGGATCCCGCAGGGCGGGACGGGTTATTGGATATTGGTCTCCGGTTTTAA
>CAIMFA010000785.1 GCA_903840185.1 uncultured Lentisphaeria bacterium
AACAATTGAAAATTGAAAGTTGAAAATTGAAAATGAGAAATCATGAATGCAGAAGCAGCAGAAGCAATTGAAAATGATATCTTCATTACCTTCATGTTCTTCATGGTAAAAAAGGATTTCCTTTGCGGCTTAGTGCGAGAGATGGTTCTAATGGTTCTGCACAAGGGTGTCCAGATTGTCCAAAATGGGGAAAGACCGCTTTGCGGGAGTGGAAAGCGAGAAAAGGGGCCAAGTGGAAAGTATGAAACCAGAAAAGACCTAACAGACCTCCCAGACTTCCCAGTACTCCCAGAAATATTGTGCAGGCCTGGTGTCCAAAATGAGCGTGCAGGGTGTCCAAAATTGGGATGGACAATTGAAAATGGAAAATTGAAAGTTGAAAATGAAAAAACACAAAACATTATGTTCAACGGGTCTCTAAACCCTCGGAGTGGGTGTCCAAAATGAAGAAAATGTTTTCTTTGTGTCTCTGTGCCTCTGTGGTTAACGGCTGTCAAAAATGAGGTTAACAAGTGTCCAAAACGGCAGGAGTAAGGCTGATGAAATTTACTTTGACTTACTCCGGCTGCTGACTTCCGGTTACACGGTCTTTCGGCTTCTGCATCATGGACTTGAACCAGCCGGGGGCTCCGGGATATAGCATAATGGTCGGGTTGTCCTGTCCAAAGTCCTTGCGGGTGTAGAGCGTTACCGGGGCGGTGCCGGGATCGTAGATGCCGATTTCCTCGGCGGCGGCTTTGGTCAGATCGATGATCCGGCCGTCAATATAGGGGCCGCGGTCGTTGATCCGGACCACCACGCGCCGTTTGTTGCGCTGATTGACCACCAGCACGATAGTGCCCAGCGGCAGGGTCTTATGCGCGGCAGTGTAAAACGGACCCGGCAGAAACCATTCGCCGGAGGCGGTGCGTTGAAAGTAGAAGCCTTTGCCGTAATACGAGGCAATGCCGTCTTCGCAATAGTACCATTTGCCCCAGTCGAAAGCGGGAGTGCAGTAGTGATAGTAAAGTCCGCCAAGAATCAGAACGAAAACCAGGAACATCCGCCGGGCCGCAACGGAAGCGTCGCATCTTTTGCCGACGACTTCTCCGAGCCGCCATGGAATGATAAATATGAAGCGGATGATTTTGCCGGTGCCGCGAAAGAAGTCAGCCACCGCCCGGCAGAACTTTTCGCAGAACTCGATTTTTCCGATGGCGTTCCAGGTTTCGGCAATGGCGGTAATCGTAAAGGCGACAATCGTAACGGTCAGTTTAACCGCAAAGCGGCTCAACAGCCAGACGACCTTGGCGGTAAAATCAATTATCGGCATTATGCTGCCGCTCTTCTTCGGGTTATTATCCGGCATATCGCTCCATAGTTAAATTCATTCCGCGGGGCCTTCCTCCGGGACCAGATCCGCGGTTATTTTCCGGATGGCGTCGGGTTCGGCCAGAATCATCAGGCAGTCGTCCGGTTCAATGACAGTACTGCCTTTCGGCACCACGAAACTCTGCTCCCGCCGGATCAGCATAATCAGGGTGTCCGGCGGCAGCGCCAGTTCCGAGATCTTTTTACCGACCGCCGGCGACAGCGCCGTAATCTCGATTTCGCTCATATCGCTCTGCAATGCCTCGGTACGCTCGAATTCCAGCGGGGCGCGAGTCCTCGGCGTGACCCGCTTGTTGAGTCCCAGCACATGGGCGACAAACATCAGCGACCGCCCCTGCACCAGCACCGACGACAGCACGATGAAAAATACCAGGTTGAATACTTGTTTGGAGTTGCCATACCCGGCGATCATGGGGAAAGTCGCCAGCATAATCGGGGCAGCTCCCCTAAGCCCGACCCAGGCCAGGAAGAGCTTCTGGCGGAAATCAAAGCCGCTGCCGATGGCGGACAGGAAGACCGCCGCCGGGCGGGCGATCAGCATCAGGAAAGCAGCCAGCAGCAGGCCGGGCAGAACCACTTTAGGCAGTTCCGACGGCAGCACCAGCAATCCCAGCACGAGGAACATGGCAATCTGCATCAGCCAGCCGATCCCGTCATGAAATTTGACGAGGCTATTCTTATAGAGGAAATCGCTGTTGCCGACGATAATGCCGCAGACATAGACCGCCAGGAAGCCGTTGCCGCCGATCCAGCCGCTGATGCCGTAAGTGAGCAATACCGTGCCGATGCCCAGCACATGGTAAAGCCCGTCATAGTTCAGTTTCAATTTATTAAACGCCCATGGCACACTTTTGCCGATGACAAATCCGACAAGTGCGCCGAAGGACATTTCTATTAAAAAGTCCGGTATCATATGCAGATATGAAACATGGCTGCTCTTCAACATGCCAATCATGAATATGGTCAGGAAGACCGCCATCGGGTCGTTGCTGCCGGATTCCAGTTCCAGCAAAGGCTGGAGTTTGCCGCGCAGTCCGACGCTTTGAGACCGCAGGATGGTGAACACCGCCGCCGCATCAGTGGACGAAACAATCGCGCCTAGCAGCAGACCCTCTTTCAACGGGAAATTCATCACATAGTGAGCAAACAGCCCGACCAGCAGAGCGGTAACCAGCACGCCGACAGTCGCCAGCGAAATACCGCACCCCAAAATAGGCCTGATCGTTTTCCAATGAGTGGAAAGCCCCCCTGAAAATAGAATGAACGCCAGCGCCGTCGTGCCGACCATATATGACACTCTGGCGTCATTAAAGATGATCCTGCCGGGCCCGTCGGCGCCGGCGAACATGCCGATAGCCAGAAACAGCAGCAGTGCGGGGATATTGAAATGCTCGGACAATTTATTGGCCAGGACGCTCATTATCAATAAGATCGCCACAATGCAGAAAATATAGTAATATTGAAACTCAAGCATTATTCATGCCTCTTCAAATTTGATGTTTCCTGCGTCAAAATAAACCCATTACGAAGACTTTACCACCACGAGAGATTTTATGCAAATTCATACTCTATAAGGTTGAAATTTTAAAATAGATTGCGGATATTTTGAGAATTGGTTCGTATTCTGAGAAGCTGCCGATACCGGGGTATCGAAGGCCTCGAAGAGTGCGAATCCAAACTCGAAAGATCGCAATCCCGCAGGCGCGGGACCGTCTTTTTCCGTTCCTTATTCCGGCGATATTCATATCGCCTGTCAGTCGGATCGAAAAAATCCAATCCACAATCCTATTCATCTATGTTAAATTTTCAACCTTATAGAGTATATAATCAAAAAGCGGATTACTTAAGAATTACGTTGCCGTTGTAGTTAAGATCCAGCACTGTGCGGGAGTCACCGCTCTCCTGAGCTTGAATCATGGCGCTGCGCAGCACGCTGAGCATAAACATCATTTTCTTGCGGGGAATAAAGGCTTTATATTGCTTTTCCCTGAATGCGAGAATACAGGTCAACTGCTCCGTGTTCCTGACGCTGATCGCGGAAATCTTGATATCGGGAAAATTTCTGACCGACAACATAACCATGTCCAGGGCAGCGCCTAGTTCCGGTATTTCCATGCCGTCCCGGACTCCATTTCTTACATCCAGGCCCAGAATCACCGGCATATCATTGTTGATATTATTGCAATACTGCTTCTGCATCACCACACAGTTTTCGTCCACTACCCACTGGGAGCGGCTGCTGATCAGAAAAGCCCGCGGAATGCGTTCGACGATTGAGATTTGAAGGATATCCGGCAGCCTGCGGGATACTGTAATATCTTCAATGTTCGAAATTTTAGCAATCAGGCGCAATCTCAGCTCACGCAGGTCGGTGCTGAACAAATTGTCGCGGCCGATGACCATGCCGAGCCTTTCGGCAATAAGTTTCGACTGCCCGTTCCACCAGCCGGAACTGCTGACTTCAATGCTTCTGACGATAAAATGCTCATTCTTCGCAAAGAGCGCTTTGTATGCGGACTGGAAAGAAAAGAAACAGGCGGTAATGATTACAGCCATCCCCAGCAGAAATAATGCGACCCGGAGTAATTTCTGCCGGTCCTTCTTATTTTTCGGGTCATTTTTTTGAGCGTTACTCGCAGCCATCTTATCCAATCTGACAATATTTAACTATTTCGGATTAATATAGCAGGACAAATTATTTTTTACAGTCCCGAAAAACTTTGATTTGCAGTTTTCATTCAGGAGCTGTCAAGAAAAAAACTTGACAAGTCTCGCGAAATATCCCGAAGTGATTTTGGGAATTGCCGGCGAGGCGCATACCTGAAGGTATGTAACGAACCGGCAAACACAAAGGCA
>CAIMFA010000786.1 GCA_903840185.1 uncultured Lentisphaeria bacterium
ATCCTGCATTTAAATCCGGATGAACTTGCCGAAACGCGGCGCTTATGCCGGCTGCTGGAAAAAGAGCACGACGAATGCGCTTACGGACACGAATTTGCCTGCCAGACCATTTTCATGGAACTGCTGCTGCTGTTCTCCAGAATTTACGAACGGAACAAAAACCGCAAACAGGCATCGACTCAGAGCCGGATCGGCAATGTAATCGCATACCTGAACCGGCATTATGCGGAAAAAATCAGACTGGAATCGCTTGCGGGCAAAGCCGGGATGTCACAACGGAATATGATACGCTTGTTTGAAATCGCCACCGGCACAACACCGGTAAACTATCTGCTCCATCTGCGGATTTATCAGGCGACAATAATGCTGCGGACAACCTCATTGAGCGTCAGTACCGTCGCGGAAAAATGCGGGTTCAACGACAGCAACTATTTCACCCGCCAGTTTCATCGCCTGACATCCAATACGCCGTCCTCATTTAGAAAAGCAGTCAGCAAATAAAAAAAACAACATGGATCGTTAACAGGATTGCATCAATCCAGATGTCTCACGATTTTCCAGGAGTAGTTGACAAACGGACAGAAGGGAAACCAGCCGTCTCTGATATAGTTGACCAGGCCGAACTGAATGCCGCGCCTGAAACCGACGTTGACCAGACCAATCTGCATACAATCTCCACCGCCGGAAACATTGACCACGCTGAGCTGAACTCCGTTTAAATTTTTAGCGTAATTCGCCACCCCTGCCTGCATCCCGTAAACATCCTGGGAAATATTGGTGAGTACAGCCAGTTGAAGTCCGTGGATATCATTGGCCACATTGACTGCGCCGGGCTGAAAGCCGCTAATATTGGAAGCCATGTTTAGAATACTGGCCTGAAGTCCGTTGAGCTCTTCACTATTCATGCAATATGGAATCGCAGCTTGAATTCCGTCCAGGTTTTTACTGGAACAGCCAATGCCGGCAGTCTGAACCCCTCCGATGTTTTCTGTGGCTGAAATGATCCATGAAGCTTCCAAACCATACACGCGCCCAATACCGGAACTGACCACCTGACCGGTTTTGAATCCGTAGACATTCGAAGTTTTAGTACACTCCGGAGTATCAAACCAGAACCCCACCTGGATGGGAGTTGATTTGTCCAAAGGCTGCGCTTCAGGTTTTGCCGTGACATCAGCTTCCGCGGCCTGTATTGCGAAAGAGGCGGCAAAAATCATAGCGGCGATTAAGAAAAATCTCATTTTTTCCTCCATAGTAAAATTATTAATATTAAATTAAGCTCAGGAGCCGTTCAAAAATCATCTTTACAAGCTTATTTATGAACAACTCATGATTCAGAAACAGTTTTTACTGCTTCTTTATTATTACGCTTCTTTTTGCCGATTACCAGCATGATTACAACGAAAAATGACGGAATCAGGATGGTGCCGAATATGCAGGAGACCGCCATTCCGCCGAAAACCGTGGTTCCCAATGCACGGCGGCTGAGGGCTCCGGCACCGGAGGCGGTGACCAGCGGCAGTACTCCCAGAACAAATGAAATCGCGGTCATGACAACAGCGCGGAAACGCAGTTTGGCGGCATGAATCGCGGCGTCCGCCGGAGACAGATCTTCATCTTTCTCGCACAATTCCTTGGCGAATTCGACAATCAGGATGGCGGTTTTTGCCGCCAGTCCGAAAAGCAGCACGAAACCGACCTGGGTATAAATATTGTTGTCGATCCCGCGCGTAAACAAAGCGGCCAGCGCCCCGATGAACGCTATCGGCACCGAGAGCATGACCGCAATCGGAATCATCCAGCTTTCATACTGCGCCACCAGGAACAGATAGATGAAAAACAGCGCCAGAATAAAAACAAAAATCACTTTGCCGCCGGCCAGTTTTTCCTGATATGACATGTCTGTCCATTCATACTTCATGCCTGACGGCAGGGTTTTATCCGCCAGTTTCTCCATGGCATGCATCGCCTGTCCGGAACTCTGCCCGGCTGGAGCGGAGCCGTTTACCGTCAGCGAGGAATACATATTATAGCGGGTAAGAAATTGCGGACCGAATCTGGTTTCGACTTCGATCAGCGTATCCAGCGGCACCATTTCGCCGTTATTGTTGCGCAATTTTATCGCAGCAAGGCCGGAGATGTCGGAACGGAACTGTGATTGCGCCTGAATTTCGACTTTATACACTTTGCCGAATTTATTGAAATCGTTGATGTAGGAATATCCCAGCAGTCCCTGGAACGCATCGTTGATATCCTGAATCTCAACCCCCATTTTCAAGGCTTTTTCGCGGTCAACTTTGATATATATCTGAGGGACGCTGGATCTGAAAGTGGAGAATACGCCGGTCATTGCCGGATCTTCATTCGCCTTGACGATCAAATCGTTGGCCGCCCCGGCCAGCCGCTGCGGATAGGTTCCGGTCGTATCTTCAATAACGAAAGAAAATCCTCCGGAACTGCCCAGCCCGGGAATCGCCGGGACAGTAAAAGGCATGACCATGGCCTCCGGTATCTGATACAATTCCCCGCGCAATTTATTGATAATCGCATCCTGCTGCAATGCCGGGGTTTTACGTTTAGCCCAGTCATCAAGAATAACAATAACCATGGCATTGTTTGACGCGGCGGTACCGGTTAATATACTGTATCCGGAGGTAACAATCACATCGCTGACGCCGGGAGTTTTTTTAGCCATTTCAGTAACTTTATCAACAACTCTCTGAGTGCGCGGCAGCGC
>CAIMFA010000787.1 GCA_903840185.1 uncultured Lentisphaeria bacterium
ATTGTTGGACAGAATGGCTACGGGCTTATTGCGGAGCGACAGGTCGAAGACTCGCTCACAGGATACATAGAAATTATTGCAGTCCACCAGGGCGAACATGATATTACTTTCCCTGCTTGACGAATTGATGAATCGCAGCAGAGACAACGCCGAAGATTTGCAGTTCATTCTCCCCGGCAAAGGTAATCGGCTTATAGGCAGGATTAGCCGCGACCAGTTGCAGGACATTATCTTTATTCCGCAGGTACTTCACCGTGAACTCGCCATCAACGGCGGCGATGACGATACTACCGTCTACTGCATCCAGCGCACGGTCAACCACCAGAATATCACCAGGCATAATCCCGGCCTGTACCATTGAATCTCCAGCCGCGCGGACAAAGAAAGTGCCAGCCGGATGCTTGACCAGCAGTTCGTTCAGGTCCAGCGCCTGCTCGACATACTGTTCAGCCGGAGACGGGAACCCGGCCATCACACAGTCACCCATCAGCGGCGGCTTGTCTGCCGGTTGTTTATCTTTGCCTTGAGTCATAATTGTCCTTTATACTTTATGCCTGATATTTTATCATGACATAAAATTTATACAACAGGCGAATGGGCAGAAACAACAGGATTGTTTTTTATTCAATAAGCACCAGCAACGATGAAATTGTGGTCACCAGTATCCTTGCCTTGATACACGAAAAATCAACGCTCCTTACACCGGCAAGTCCATGTTTGACTGCACATGAAACGATACAAAATGCTCTCGATATAATTTTACCGCTTTTATTATTTCGGCTGGCAGAACGATAAAATGCGGTTATATTTTCGTGATATAAAATATAACCAGATATGAAATCAGGTGCTTGATGTTTAAGGAATTTGCGGTGATAGACTTTGAGACCACGGGGCTGAGCGCGGACTACTGCCGTGTCATCGAGGTGGCGGCGGTCATCGTCCGGAATGGCGAGGTGGCCGACTCCTTTGTTGAGCTTATGCATCCCGGCTGCCGTCTGCCGTTTATCATCACGGATTTAACCGGCATAACCGATGCGATGCTTAAAGGCAAGCCCAAGCCGGAAGCTGTTATGCCGAAGCTGAAGAACTTCATTGGCAACCGTCATTGTATCGCGCATAATGCCACGTTCGACTCCGGGTTCTATCATGCAGAGATGGGCCGCGCCGGAATTGCCCATGACCGCACATTCTTTTGCACGATGAAGCTGTCACGCCGCCTGATTCTGGATTCGCCAAGGCACACGCTTTCAATACTGGCAGACCACCTTAACCTTGCAAGGCCGGATGATGGCAAATGCCACCGGGCGCTCTATGACGTGCTTCTGACGGTTGAACTGTGGAAGCATATTGAAAGTCTCATCACCCATAAAATAGGCAGAGCCCCGGACCGGGAAATCTACCAGGCGATTATGAAAAAGCCTAAAAGCGCGGTCGCGAAATATCTGGACAGGATACTGCAGCAGCCGGTTTAGAAGATCCGGTGCTCGATTACGGCACGGGAAGCCGGCGAACTGTTCTCCGCCGGATGCCCGGCCAATAGAATGCATGGCCCGCGCTCCAGCTCCAGTCAATGGCAAATCTGCACCGGTTCAATGGCTGAAGCAGTTTCATTGTAATACTTCAGGATATTGCCCGGGGTCTTGAAATAGTCTTCAATCTGCTTAAAATCCTCTTGCGAGCACACCCTGCCGGCGGCGGATTCCCGGCAAAGAGAAATAAAGTTCCCGTCGGCAAGAACGATGTCAGTGGCTTCAGCTGCGTCCGGCAGCGAGTTCGCCGCCAGTTTGTCATAAAACGCCCGCTGCTTGAAATTGTAAACCTCTCCCTTGTATTTGAATTTTCCGGACGGCTCAAAAAGCACTATGTCGCAGAGGGGATAAATCCTGCTGCCCGGCTGGAGTTCCCCGCTATCTTCAAAAAGCTTCCGGACGGCGTATATTAATGGAGGCACGTCCGCCGGATCGACTTTTTCGCCGGGGTGGTACCTGATGGAGTATACCATAAGCATAATAAACCGGGCAGGGGCGCAGGCAAGCATAAGCGCGGGGGCAATCTGCTTTTTATCTGCGAAAACCTCGATCCAGTGCTCCAGCTCCGGCGGCGGTTCATCCGCCGCCGGAGTGTCCAGGACATTGGCGTTCCGGCAAATTTGTATGGCGTTCAGTATTCCGGCGATTGTATCCATTTTATTCTCCTGATGCCGGCCGGCATATTCTTGGTTCATTGTTAATTTATTGCCTCATATTTTAATAGCCGTACGGGACTTCATCCGCGGCATGGATTCCCGCTTTGGAGTTGACCAGGCTCCACCTGGCTTCCATTTTGCGGAATATGATGCTGCCGGGGTCGGCCCGGCTTCCATCGAAATTGTCCGGGACAGCTTTATAAAGCAGTTCCGTATAAAAAACCGCAACTACCATGCGCCCGATCTGATGCAGTTCATCCTGTCGTCCCGGGTCAGCGGCAGGCAGGATCCAGGCGAACATGTTAACCACATCCATGTTCAGCACTGCGCCGTACACAATTTCACCGTGCCGAGCAAACTCGCTCCATTCGCCTAAGCCGGACTGAAAGCCGCTCCGCGCTTTTTCAAACTCTTCCAGAAACTGTTCCCGGCTGATTCGCAGCCTGGCGCAGATTTTTGCTTCAGTCTGTTTCCAGCTGGCGATAGCCTGTTCGAGTAGCGGCTCCAGGGCTGCCGGCATTGGTTTAATCGTCAACCCCTCCAGCTGAAATGCCAGCGGATCCTGCTGCCACCGCTCGACCGTCTCCATATCGTCGGCCACCCGCCGGTACACGCAGCTCTCCCATAGTTCCTCTTCCAGCCGGCTGATTGGTGAGTCCATTTTCACTTTCTCCCGTTATCTGTTTAATCTTCCGTTTTGATGGTGTCAGCCGCAAGCACAGCATCGTCGAAAATCTGAGCGCACTGGCCGGCGGCGAATTCAACGACCCTGGCAATATCCCGGTCTGACACCATCGCTCCCTGGACGCGTTCGGTGCCGGCGCTGCCGGGCGGCGAGAACAGCATGTCGCCGCTGCCCAGCAGCTTTTCCGCCCCTTTCTGGTCCATGATGACGCGGCTGTCCACAATCGACCCGACTTTGAACGCGATTCTCGCAGGCAGATTGGCCTTGATGACGCCGGTAATGATGCTGATGGACGGCCGCTGGGTGGCGATAACAATATGAATACCGGCGGCGCGGCTTTTCTGGGCAAGGCGGGCAATTGCCGTTTCCACTGCGTTTTTGGCGTCGGTCATCATGACGTCCGCCAGTTCGTCAATGATGATTACCAGGAACGGCAGCTTTTCAGGCACTGGCTCGCCGTTGTCATCAATTAGCGGGGGTTCCCCGGCCGGTCTGGAATTGAAGCCGGCGATATTCCTGGTTTTTGTTCCGGCCAGCATCCGGTAGCGTTTTTCCATTTCATCGACTGCCCAGCTCAGCACCGGCAGGACTTTGCCGGTAGCGGTGACAATTGGCGTGAGCAGGTGCGGCAGTTGCGCGTAAGTTGCCATCTCCACCATTTTCGGGTCGACCAGGATCATCCGCAGCTCGTCCGGCTGGAACTTCAGCAGCAGGCTCATGATCAGCGTGTTAATGCACACGCTCTTGCCGCTGCCGGAGGAACCGGCGATCAGCAGATGCGGCATTTTGGCAAGGTC
>CAIMFA010000788.1 GCA_903840185.1 uncultured Lentisphaeria bacterium
CCTGCTTAGTCGCTTTCATAAGTTTTATTATTCCCCATATGCCTATTCCGACTCCAGCGAGAGCAACTATTGTTGAAAATACAAAACCTCCCACAAACAGGATAAGAATCTTCAACTGGTTTGAAGGGGAAAATAAAAAAATCATTTCATCACTGCCGCCGGAAACCTCAATGTTTACCCTGCCTGCATTTTTTGCTTCGAAATATCCAATACTCCGCTTGGAATTGTTCATGACGCTTGAAAACATGGATGAATCACAGACCAAATCCAGCGGTTTGCCATCTGAATCTCTTATTTTAACTTCCAGTCCGTCAGGAATGCGTTCCGAACGATTGTAACTTTTACCTTTGTACATCGTCTGGAAGTTATTCCAAATATAATAGCGGCCGGGCTTGTCGATTGTGGCCTGGATTGCTCCTGGAACTTTGAATTGTATGTCTTTTGAACCGTCAAAAAACAATGGAATTAAAAAAAGCAGCGGCATGACAAAACCGCCAAGTACAAAAAATACAAATCCAGTGATTATCAGTTTGATTCCCGTTTTCATTAGTTATTAATCTCCCGATATAAGTAGTCAAGACGGTGAGACCGGATATCAAGTCACAATACATGACTTGATACAAAATCCGGGATGCCCTCTAAACCGTCCTGCTATTAACATAATTATAATTGCGGATTGCTGGAATGCAAGCAGTGTTCAACCTTGATTTATTGTCTGATTTGTCATGGAGTTGAACACAACAAAATCCTGACACGAAGATTCTCTTTTAACGGCCATACAGCTTAATGCGTTCCGGTCTTCTTACGAGAAGATAGATTAATGCACCTATCCAATGGGTAAAGATTATAATCAAAATCCAGATCAACTTTTCGTTGCCTTCCGAGTGTTCCCGGGTGGCGCAATCGATAAGCATCCATATCCACAGGATAAAACCGCCGACACCGAACACCAGCACGAGAAATACCACAAGGAGCGGAATTAGCATGACACTCATCTCATTAGCCTTTCATCAGTAAAATATTGCGTTCATGACGGCGGCCAGTCAGCAAGTCACAATATCTGACTTGACACAAAATCCTGAATGACCTCTAAAACCATCCTGCACTTGACGTAATTATAGTTGCGGATTGCTGTAATGCAAGCGGAGTTTAACCATGAATTTCGCTCGACTGGCTTGCTTTAGGTTTATTGCGCTTGTCATTCGCCAGCACAACAATTTCCAGCAACCCTGCCGCGATAAGGAGTACCGGCGTCAGGAACACAAAGCCCAGATAAAGCATGAAATAGATTACGCCGAGGAGACTTTTGAATGTTCCGAAAGATGCGGTTCCAGACAAGACCGAAGTATATTCCCTGAGCCTGAGCAAATGGGCCAGCAGAAATATAATGGCGCACATCGCGGCATTTTTCAGCAAATGCCTGATGACCGGTTTCAGAGGATGAACCGGAGGGCTGGACGCCTGAACGTGGTTTTCAGCGGCAGCTATTTTTTCATTTTCGAGTGTACCAGATCCCATAGAGGGCCCTCCATCATTGCGTAAAGCAGCACTGCATCTCCTACCTGATTGCTTGCCTGATAGCGAAGTTTACCATTATTTCTGACCGGGAACCCCGCAAACTCCAGCGAGGTCAAGAGCGTCTGCAGATATTCGTTGTCGTCGAAAACTGCCGCCGCCAGTATGGCCAGTCCGCTTGCGCTGAGACTGGCCCCGAAAACCGGAATTACCGGGCCGGAATCCACATCCATGGAACCCTCCGAACCGGCCGGCCATTCGCGGGAATAGCCGAATCCCAGAAAAGACCGTCCGAGTTCATGGCGCGCCCGCCGGTACTGATCATTGGCAAAGTCTTTGTCCACAAGCTGTAACATATGGCTTGCCATCCAGATTGTTGAGCCTTCAGGTCCAAACCCGCACGGAGCAGGGGTTCCGTCAACGGCGAACGCGGAAATCAGAATACCGGTTTTGGGCTCAACCAGTTTCTTTTTTGCGTTCGCAACCCATGCTGCGAGGAAATCAGCGTGATCGCTGCCGTCTAAAACATCGGCCATTCTGATGGAGGCCAGCGCCACGGTATTGCAGAACAGCCAGCATTCGTCAGGATAGCTTTCCGCGCAGAGTACCGGGCTCCGGCGCATCCTGGAAATCATGGTCTGCACCCGCTGAGTCAGCAAAGGTTTGTACGAATCCTTTTCCTGTAACAGCCGTCTGGCTGCCAGCATCAGGGCGATTTCTCCATCCACAAATATGCTGCCGGGCGGATTAACGGTCCATCCGCCGGAATGCCCGTAGCTCAACAGAAAGTGCTGGAAGCCTTTTTCACTTTCTATTTCCAGCGTATTCCGGATTATGGAGTCAATGATAACGCAAACTTCCGGAAGACGGCTTTTGTCGCGGAGTCCCATATTAGCCAGAGCCAGCACAAAGTATGTACGGCTCATGAAGTCCCATTCGGGATTATTCTGCCGCATCTTGTCCAGTTCAGCCTGCCGTAGTTTCGCATCCGACCACACCGCCAGATAAGTTTCAGCCAGCGCCATTCCGCCCGGTGGAATTGCATGCGGGCTTCGATAGTTGCTCAAATCCCGTTTGAAGAAGGAATGTAGACAGGCTGACCAGGCGCAACCAGCTATCACTAATGCCGCCAATGCAGCAAATGTCCATCGCGTAGGTTTGGTGTAAAATATTTTAGAACTAAATATTTTCATGCCTGCTTTTCTGCAGCTCCTGTTTTTCAATATCTGCAGTCTCTTTTTCTTTATTTTCTTTAAAACAGTCTGCGTACTTTTTTATTATACCTGACTCTATACGTTGAGCTTTCAGTCCGTAATAGAGAATGTATAGAAAAGAACCCAGTAAGACGATATATGCCAAAAAGCTTAATTCGAAATCTTGCGATTTTAATGATATAAGCATAAATGCCAAAGAAGGCAGGAGATAAATCATATAGGCCCCGGCAATCTCTATTTTATTGTATTTTTGCAGACAGTTTTTTACAATTGCCAATTTTTCTTCTTTGGTGAAATCGGGCTCTTTCATAAAATCCTCTTCTGACAACATTAATTTGATGTATCAAGATGGCGGACGGACAACAAGTCACAATATCTGACTTGATAAGAAATCTGGAATGACCTCTAAAACCATCCTGCACTTGACGTAAACTAATTTGGGTTTATTTAAATTCAAGCGCGAGATTAAGTTACTATGGGACTTATGGGACTTATTGGACGTGGGCGGGGGCGGGGAAGGGGGACTGCTTGTTGCAGCGCCGTCCGTTACGGACGGCTGTTTCACATCCGTCCTATTCTTCCCATCCGTTCTACGAAATATTGCGGTCAGGATTCAACCGGACGTACCAGGCGGGCTATTTCCAGCAGATTGTCCAGTTTGAATTTCGGTGAATTGGCGGGATTGATTACCGGGATCATGCCGTTGCGGCGGTAGATGCCGGCATCGCCTTTGAAATACACTTTGTTGTCGGCCACCGAGACCGAAGAGTAGCCGGCTCTGGCGGCATGGATTTTGATTTCGACTACTTTAAACATATTTTTCGCGGGTTCCGGCAGACTGCCGAAACGGTCTTCGAGTTCGTCGGCGAATCCTGTCAGATCTTCGGGATGGGTAAACGAACCCAGGCGGCGGTAGGCTTCCATCCGCAACCGTTCAGCCACGATGTATTCGGGGGGGAAACCGGCAGCCAGATGCCCTTCCGGAGCTTCATGGGCAAAGTCCACAAATTCAATGGCGACGTCAACCGTGGGCAGAAATTCGTCTTCGCCGCCGCTCATTCTGGATACCTCCGAGCGCAGCAGCTGGCAGTAAAGGTCAAAGCCGATGGTGTTGATATGTCCGCTCTGCTCCGCGCCCAGCAGATTGCCGGCTCCGCGTATTTCCAGGTCGCGCAAGGCCAGTCTGAAGCCCGCGCCCAGATGGGTATAGCGCCGGATGGCGGAGATGCGTTTTCTGGCATCGGAGGAGATCACCTGCTCCTGCGGCAGCAGCAGATAGGCGTAAGCCTGGCGGTTCCAGCGTCCCACCCGGCCGCGCAGCTGATAGAGTTCAGCCAGCCCGAAGCGGTCCGCCCGTTCTATAATGATTGTATTGGCATTGGGGATATCCAGCCCGGATTCGATAATGGTGGTGCAGACCAGGACGTCTATTTTGCCGGACAGGAATCTGGTCATGGCCGTTTCCAGTTCCTCCTCCTCCATCTGTCCGTGTCCGACCGCGAACTTGACTTCCGGGAGCAGCCGTTTGAGATTGTCGGCGGTTTCCTGGATCGTTTTAATCCGGTTGTGGATATAGAAAACCTGGCCGCCGCGCCTGATCTCCTTGCGGATGGATTCGACGACAAACTTTTCATCATAATGGGAAACGATGGTCTGTATTGGCAGACGCAGTCCGGGAGCGGTCATGATGGTGCTCAGGTCCCTGGCTCCGGTCATGGCCATGTAGAGCGTCCGCGGAATTGGCGTGGCCGACATCGTCAGCACGTCCACGGCGGTGCGGAAGTGTTTCAGCCGTTCCTTGTGCTTGACTCCGAAACGCTGCTCCTCGTCGATAATCACCAGCCCGAGTTTGGCGAATCCCACATCCTCCTGAATCAGGCGATGGGTGCCGATAATGATATCTATGCCGCCGGAGCGCATTTTTTCAATAATCTGCTTCTGTTCCACCATGGAACGGAAGCGGCTGAGCATTTCAATAACAATTGGATACTGGGCGAAGCGCTCGGTAAAGCTGTAATAGTGCTGCTGCGCCAGCACCGTAGTCGGCACTAGTATTGCAACTTGATATCCGGCCATGACGGCTTTGAACGCCACCCGGATCGCGACTTCCGTTTTGCCGTAGCCGACGTCGCCGCAGAGCAGTCTGTCCATCGGCCGGGTTTTGTGCATGTCGGCCTTGATTTCTACTACCGCGCGTTTCTGGTCAACCGTGTCCTCGTACGGGAATGCGTCTTCAAAGACCCGTTGTTCAAGGTCGTCCTCCGGGAATACCGTGCCTTCGGTGGAATTGCGCACCGCCTGGAACCGCAGCATGTCGGCGGCGAAATCCCGGACTGCTTTGACCGCCTCGATTTTAGCGGTGACCCATTTGCGGCCGCCGATCTTGTGCAGTGTAACAGTCGCCTGCGAGCCGATATAGCGGCTGACCATACCAGCCTGCCAGACCGGTACATACAGCATGGCGTTGTCCTGATATTCCATCACAATCACTTCGCGTTTCACCCCTTTGGCTTCAATTTCGCGGAAGCCGCGGAAAATCCCGATGCCGTGAATTAGATGAACGGCATAATCGCCTTCGTCCAGGTCGGCGAATGCCGCCGCCTCTTCTTCAATTGCGGGAGCCGTCTGGGCCTGAGAGACCGGCAGCGACGAGGATTTGCGTTTGAACAGATTGGCTGTGAACAGTTCTTTTTCGCCCAGGAATACCGTTTTGGCCTGCGGGAAGATCACGCCTTCTGTAATTCCGGCGATGTCAATCTCCACTTTCGCCGAATCTATATCGTACAGTTTGCACCAGCGCTTAATGTGGTTGCAGGAGGCTTTGTCGTTACCCAGCAGCGCCACGGAGTAGCCGGTATCGAGCCATTGGCGGATCTGGTCGGAAATTAATTTGCGCAGTATTTCCATACCGCCGTCGCGAATCTCTTTCGGCATGGATTTCCTGAGATGCGCCACCGCCGGGAAGCAATCGGAACGCCGCTGGTGTTCGAGTCCCGCATCCAGTGTCACGTCCTGCACCCGCACCAGACGGCCGTGGGCATACTTGTCGAGCACTGATTTGAAGCGTTCTATCTCAATTTCTGATGAGAAATTCTCCAGATGCTCCAGGCATTCATCAGGAAAGACCACGACCAGTTCGGCGGATATCTTGTCCAGATAATTGAAGAAGTCCACGCCGGTGCTGTCCATGTCCAGTCCGGTGCGCCCGATGATCCGGTATTCGTCAACTGCCTCGACCGAACGCTGGGAGTCGGGACTGAATTTACGCATCGTCTCGATCTGATCGCCCCAGAATTCAATTCTCACCGGATAGTCGCATGACGGGGAAAAGACATCAATAATACCGCCGCGCCGCGAGAATTCGCCTTTGACATTCACTTCAAATTCGTCATCGTAATCCAGTTCCACCAGTTTTTCCAGCAGGCCGGTGAAAGAATATTCCATGCCTGGACGCAGGATGATTTCGGCGGCCAGCACCGTTTCCGGATCGGGCACCGGGGCCAGAAAAGAGGCGGCGCTGCCGATGATGATATCATATTTTGATTTCAACGAGTCATAGAGAGCACGGGCGCGGTCTGCTTCATTTTCCGGGACGTATTTGCCGCCTTCCATGGTTTCCGGCAGATAAAGGCTTTTGAAACCCAGTTTGAATTCCTGGTTCCAGGCGGCAATTCCAGCTGCCAGCTGTTCCGCCTGGTTCATTACCGGCAGTACGATCACTGTCGTTTTGCCGAATGTCAGCCGTTCTTTGAGCAGGAGCGGGGCCAGCGTGTCCTCATCAGTATCGGAAATCAAATTACTGCGAACACCTGAATCCCGGAACCATTTTTTAATATTTTCGCGCCATTTTAACATAATTGCACTTGATTTTTTTCACTTCATCGAGTAATATAACCTTTTTGTGACAGAAATATATTCTGCCAGCAAGAAGGATGGGATAAAGTCGTCTTATACTTTTAATTGTTTATTAATAAATATATTGTAATATCAACTTTGACAACACGCGATTCTGTATAAGCCTGATAATTTAGGCAAAATATATGCAGAATTCGTTAAAAAGTGAAACATGGCAGCAAAAAAAGATTCTAAAACCGAGAAAAAGGCTGTAGCCGGGAAAACATCAAAGCCCGCTGTAAAGGCTGTTCCGGCTCCGAAAAAAGCAGCATTGCCTGTAAAAAAGGCTGCGCCGCAAAAAGTTTCTGCTAAGATTGTCAAACCAGTGCCCAAAAAAGCTCCGGCGAAAGCCATTAAAGTTGCTGCTGCTCCGAAAAAAGCAGTCAAGCCTGCGGTTAAAGCTGTTCCTGTCAAAGTGAAAGCCAAACCGGCTCCGCAAAAAGCCCCGGCTCCTAAAAAGGCCGCTCAACCGGCAAAGAAGGTTGTTGTTGCGAAGAAGGCAGCCCCGGCGGTAAAAAAGGTTGTTGCTGCTCCTAAAAAGGTGGCCGCTCCGGCAAAAAAGGGTGTGCCTGCCCCGAAAAAAGCCGTTCTGCCGGCAAAAAAGGTTGCATTGCCTGTTGTCAAAAAGGCAGCGCCGCAAAAAGCATCTGTCAAAGTTGTCAAACCAGTGTCTAAAAAAACTCCGGCGAAAGCCGTTAAAGTTGTTGCTGCTCCCAAAAAAGCAGTCAAGTCTGTCAGTAAAGCTGTTCCTGTCAAAGCACCGGCCAAAGCTGTTAAAGCTGCTGTATCTCCGAAAAAGAGTGTGACGCCGGTTAAGCCTGCTGCCAAAGTTCCAGCTAAACCTGTCAGGCCGGCTCCGAAAAAAGTTCCGGCGAAAGCCGTTGCAGTTCCTAAAAAAGTCGTAAAACCGGTTAAGAAAGCTGTTTCAGTTAAAGCGCCGGCAAAAGTTGTCAAACCTGTTCCGGCTACGAAAAAAGAAGTCAGACCTGAAAAGAAATCTGCTGCTGAACAAGCGCCTGTCAAAGCCGTTAAAGCCACTTCCAAACCGGCAGTGAAGGCTGAGCAAGCGCCTGTTATTTCGAAAGCTCCGGAAAAAGCCGTGAAGGCTTCAGCTCATAATAAAGAAAATATTCCTGTGAAAACTACTACTTTACCTAAAGCTCCGGAAAAAGGCGCTAAAGCGGCCAAACCGGCAGTTGAAAGAGATTTTAAAGCTGAAAGCAAGCTTGTAACCCAGAGTGTCGTCAGACGCGAACAATTGCCGAAAGTCCGGAAAAAAGAAATCCGGGCTCAGGAAAAAAATGAGAAACCGCAGACCAAGCAGGAAAAAGATATTGAACGCCAGAACGCGTTGAATAACCGTTCCACCGGCGGTTCCAAGAACGACACGATGAAGGTTTACATGCAGGATATCGGACAGATATCCCTGGTCACCAAGAAAGAGGAAGTCGAGCTTGCCGCCGCCATTCACGGCAAAGACGTGTTTGCGCATGACGAAGCCCGCGCCACCCTGATCAAAGCCAATCTGCGGCTGGTGGTAAAAATAGCCCATGACTTCAAGGGACTCGGACTGCCGCTGCTGGATTTGATCTCTGAAGGCAATATCGGCCTGATGCGCGCGGTGGAAAAATTCGACCCGGCCAAGGGTGCTAAATTCAGTTCCTATGCTGCGTGGTGGATTAAACAGTCGATGCGCCGCGCTCTGGCCAACCAGAGCAGGACGATCCGTATCCCTGTCCAGTCTGCCGGCAAGATCAATAAAATTAAATCCGTCAGGATGAAACTGGCTGAAGAGCTGGGACGCGATCCGACGGATGCGGAAATCGCGGTACATCTGGATTTCAGCGAACGCACCGTCGCCGGACTCAGGCTCGCCGACCTCCGGACGTTTTCGCTGCATGATCCGATCCAGCAGGGCGAAGACGGCGAGTTCCAGGATATTATTCCTGACCGCAGAGCAATGACTCCGGACCAGATTCTGGGAGACGTTGAATCAGTTGACCGGCTGATGGATTTGCTGGAAGAACTTGATGAGCGTGAAAAAATGATCCTGAAGATGCGTTTCGGACTTGACGGCAGCAGGCCGCGTACTCTGGAAGAAGTCAGCCAGGAGATCGGACGCACCCGCGAACGCGTAAGACAGATTCAGAACCAGGCATTGACCAAGCTGAAATGCATGCTCGCTGATGAAGCGGGTTTTGCCAGCGACTAATATATCAATCAATCTTAAATACCGCAGAAGGAGGTGAAAAACAATGGATACAGAAGTTCGCGTCAAGAAAGGCGAAGCGATTGACCGCGCTCTGCGCAGGCTCAAAAAGAAACTGGATAAAGAAGGTACTTTGAAGGACCTCCGCAATCGCAGACACTATGAAAAACCTAGCGAAGTCAAACGCCGTGAAGCCAAGATGAGGCATTGATCTGTTTTGTTTTTCACTTCTGACTTTATGTCGGAGACCAGGCCGGGAGCAGTTTAACGACTTGCTTCCGGTTTTGTTTTTTTATCTCTTACCTGAAAAAATCATCTCTACGCCAATATGCTGCTTTAAAAATCCATAAAACAGGTTATATTCGCACTTGTTTCTGTTTACAAAATGGAGAAGTAATGGAAAACCGCAAAGAAGGTCCGAAAATAACACCGAGGCGCTGGTGGTTTCTGCCGACCCTCGACTATTATATTCTCAGGGAATTCATGATCCACATGAGTGTCCTGATGCTTGCGTTTGTACTGCTGTTTGTCATTGGCGACGTGTTCAATGACCTTTCGGACTTTCTGGATGCCAAATCTCCGCTTGGTGTGATGGCCAACTACTTTCTGCTGAAACTTCCAGGGAATATCCGTTTCATCCTGCCGATATCGGTGCTGCTGGCCTGCATGTGGACTATGGCAAAGTTCGGCAAGAATATGGAAGTTACCGCGATGCGGGCTTCCGGCGTCTCGCTTTTCCGCTGCGGCGGTTCGGTATTTGCCGTCGGCCTGATTGTGACCGGCATCAACTTCTGGTTCAATGAAAGCCTGGTGCCAAATACCGAAAGAGAAGCGGAAATCCTGAAAACGGCCATGACCCGTTCCCGCCGGGGAACGTTTGAGTTCCAGAGGATGCTTACATTCCGCAGCCCGGATAAAGAACGGACCTGGCTGTTTAAATCTTTCAAGACCAACGGCGATCACGAATACGTAACGCTGAAGTCTTTCCGTCCTGATGGCTCGCTGTTGTGGGATATTACTGCGCAGACGGCGCGTTTTGTGCCTAAAAAAGGCTGGGTTTTTGAAAAGGTGTCTTACACTCCGTACAGCATGGACGGATTGATGCCAAAGAGCTCGCAGCGTTTCGCCAGTATCGAGAAAAACCTGAAGGAAGTGCCGGAAACGCCTGATGACATTATGAATGCGGTCAAGGATGTGGACGAGCTGCCGATGTGGGTGATTGTGGAGCTGCTGCACAAGACCAGGAATATGGCCGCCCGCTGTCATGCGATCTTCCTGACGGTGCTTTATCACCGGATTGCATTTCCGTGGTCATGCTTCCTGGCGGTTTTCCTGGGGCTGCCGCTGGCGACCAGGAACGAACGCTCAGGGATCATGCTGGCGGTCATTTCAGCGGTGGCGTTGATTATTGTGTACATGATTTCGTCGCAGATATGTCTGGTGCTCGGCAAACAGGGTATCATCAATCCGATGATCGCCGGACTGGGGCCGACCATTGGTTTTATTATTTTCGGCTGGTATAATGTTATGAAAAGCAGATCATAATGATGGCTAAGCGAAGAAGAAAGAATCCGGGTTACAGCGTATTTGTGGGATTTGTGGTTGTTCCGCTGCTGGCAGTCAACTTTTTCGCCATCTGGAAGCTGTCGCTGGTCACCGGATGGGCAGACTTCCCGGTTTTCGGTTCCATGCTCGGCGGACTGGTGCAACTGATGATTATCCTGATCATAAATTCGGTAGCAATTGTAATGTTAATTATGATGAAAGGGAGTTGAAATCATGAGCAACGAAGAACATTTTACCCTGGAAGAACAGAAAAAAATCCTGTTTTTCATCCGGCAGTCAATCAAGGCCAAGCTGGAAGATAAAACGCTGCCGCTCTTCGGTGAGGTTGGCGACAAGCTTGAACGCCAGGGCTCCTGTTTTGTCACCCTGCATTCCGCCGACGGCGCGCTGCGCGGCTGTATCGGCAACATCAACGCCTTTGAACCGCTGTGCAGAAATATCGCCCGCAATGCTCTGAATGCGGCCTTCAGCGACCCGCGTTTTCCGCCGCTGGACAGTGAAGAGCTTGAAGAGGTGATCATTGAGATTTCGATACTCACCCCGATCCGGGAGGTTCCGTCTTACGAAGATTTTGTCGTCGGCAAGCACGGCATCGTCATTTCATGCTACGGACGCTCCGCCGTATTCCTGCCGCAGGTAGCGCCGGAACAGGGCTGGGACCGCGATACCACGCTGCGCCACTTGTGCATGAAAGCCGGCCTGAATGCCGACGCCTGGACATTGCCGGCCGCCAGATTCAGCGTTTTCGAGGCCATTGTGTTCTCGGAAAAAGACGTTAAATAATGCGACTCCGACTCGACAATCTGAAGATCAGCATCAATGAGATTCCGCACGACTGCCGGAAGATCGACCGCAGGCTTCATCCTTATATTGCCGCATACTGTCATACTGCCACGGCAGATATCTCCGGATACAGAATCCTGAGCAAAAGTATTGATTCCAGAAGCCGGGTGCCGCAGCTGATCTATTCGCTGATTGCGGATATCAACGGCCTCGCCGCCGCCCCTGCCGGTACGGTGGAAACTGCGGAAACGGAACCGCTGTTCGATATTGATGCGCTTAAGCTCCAGTCAGGGATGGCCCCGGTTAAGAATCCGCTGATTGTCGGCACCGGCCCGGCCGGACTGATGGCGGCATATCTGCTGGCCGCACGCGGCTGTGAACCGGTCATCTTTGACCGCGGGTTCGATGTCACCCGCCGGAAACAGGATATTGACGCTTTTCACCAGTCCAGACTGCTCAATCCGGAGAGCAATTATCTGCTGGGGGAGGGTGGCGCCGGAACGTTCTCCGACGGCAAACTCTACACCCGCACCCGCGATTCCAGAATCGGATTCATCCTTCAGGCGTTTGTTGACGCCGGGGCTCCGCCGGAAATACTCTATCTGAAACACCCGCATATCGGGTCTGACATTCTGCCGGTCATGGTCGCGAACATCCGCAAAAAGATCGAGGCGATGGGCGGCCGGTTCCATTTCGGGCAGGGCGTCAAATCCCTGCTGCTGAAAGACGGCGTCTGCGCGGGCGTTATCACGCTTGACGGCGAAACCCATTATGCCCCGGCGGTCCTGCTGGCTCATGGACTGGGGGGAAGAGAACTGTCCGGCGAACTCATGCGGCAGGGCATCGCCCATCAGCGCAAAGGCTTTCAAATCGGCTGCCGGATCGAACATCTGCAGGAGTTTATCGACCGCAACCAGTACCATCTGGCAAATCGTCCGCACTGCCTCGGCGCGGCGGAATACAGTCTGGTCAGCCGGCCGCCGGAGAAATTCAATGTCGCAGGAGTCACCACCTTCTGCATGTGTCCCGGCGGCGAGATCGTGCCCTCGACCGCATTTGCCGGACAGCTTTCGACCAACGGCATGAGCCGGTATGCCCGGAACGGCAAATTCGCCAATTCCTGCCTGATCGCCACTATGCCGCCGGAGACCTTTGAACATGCCGCCGCTGCCTACGAATTTCTGAGCAGTCTTGAACGCCGCGCCTTTGAGCTCGGCGGCGGCGGCTATACTGCCCCCGCACAGGACGCCGCGGCGTTTGTCCGCCGTGAAAAACGTCTGGCTTCGGGCGATACCAGCTACAGCTTCGGGCTGCGCCCCGCACGGCTGGACGAACTGCTGCCTGAACCGGTGTCGCAGGCCATTGCCACCGCGCTGGTCCACTTTGAAAAGATATTCCCCGGATTCATGAAGTCCGGCCGGATCGTCGGTATTGAGTCCTATATCTCCAGTCCGGTCCGGTTCGAGAGACATCCGGAAACAATGGAAAATCCGGTAAAGAAGCTGTATATTGCCGGTGAAGGCGCCGGGTTTGCCGGGGGCATTACCTCGGCGGCTGTTGACGGTCTGAAAGTTGCTGAACAAATTTTAGCCTCCAGGTGAAGCATGGATGAGTGGATTGAAATAAGCAGAGACGATAAACACGTCGCACGGGAAAAGCAGAAAGCCAAAGAGCTCCGCCAGTCCCAGTGGTGGAAGAATGAGATTGCCAAAGGGCGCTGTCATTACTGCGGCCAAACCTTTCCCCCCGATGCCCTGACCATGGACCATGTGCTGCCCATTGTGCGCGGCGGCAAAAGCACCAAAGGCAATATCGTTCCCTGCTGCAAACAATGCAACAATGATAAAAAGTATTTGACCCCCGCCGAGATAATTCTGAAAAAGCTGGAAAACGGCGAACAGGCTTAAAGTTCCGCATAGCGTTTTTACGGAACTTATGGGGCTTATGGGGCTTATGGGGCTGTTCGTTTTGTCCGTTCCTGTTTCCCGCTTTGTATCACGCTCCGCATATTAATTGACCGCCCAGGATTGTCTTCCGGTTTTTACGGTCTCGCCGGATTGTACGGCCTTCGCCGCCATCAGGCCGAGATAGGTGTCCTGACATGCTTCGGCCAGGCTGTAGAACGTCGGACCGCCGTCAACATACGCGGCCATGCCTTCCAGACAGCTTGCGATGGCGATCTCGTCGTCGCAGAGCCTGCCCGGCACGAAAGGATTTACATAAGTCCATTCACCGCCGGCCAGGATGCCTTTCAGATAGAACCCTTCAAGGTTGCCGTCCTGTCCGGCCTCCTGTCTGACGAAAGTGCTTTGCAGCGGTGTCTTGAAGTCCGCCAGCCAGCTTATTTTATCATTGCAGATTTCGCCGCGTTCGCCGCGGATCAGGACTCTCGGCGATCTGATACAGGCGAAATACTGATTGCCGGTGAAGTCGTAGACCCCGAGTCTGCCGCCGAAGTCCAGTGTAACGATGGACTGGCTGGATTCAATGATTTTCTCCTGTCCCGGCGGTCCGCCGCGTCCGGCTCCTTCGACCAGCGGGGATTTGAAAGCGATGCCATCAATGACGGCGTCTTCAAAATTTATTCCGAGAAAGCGCCGGATGAGGCTCATGCCGTGATAGTCGTGCGCCACGGAGACCTGCGCCTGGGAAACGGTTCCAAGCCTGCCCGACTTGATGAGATTCAACCGCGCCGTGTGGATCGGCTGGAGCGCATACTGTTCGGCCACTTGAATTCTGGCGGAAGCGCCAAGCGTCTGATAGAGTGCGTTGAGCGCTTCAATAGACCTGGCGGGCGGCGTTTCCAGCAGCACCGGAATATTTCTGGCGGCAAGTTCGATGGATAGCGGGGCGGCCGCATCCGGATGCACGCTGACAAGCAGGAAAGCGCTCTTTGAATTCTTCAGCAGTTCATCCAGCGTTCTGAACGTCCTGACACCCCAGGCCGCTTCCATCGCTGCTCTCTTTGCCGGATCGCGCACCAGCATGCCGTCCACATGAAAACGTTCCGGCAGCGCCCGTGCTATCCGCAGATAGAACTCCGCTCTCCAGCCGCCGCCGATAATGCCGAACTCAATAGTTTTATTCATCGCTCAATCTCCCGCGTAAGTTTTTAATCAATCAGTTCCCGGGCTGTGCCTGCGAACTGGTCGAATCTGTTTTTGTCCCTGAATATTTAATGAATCCCCATTTACCATTTTGTTGTACAGGAGCTAAGCCTTCACGAAACCCAAGCGCATAATCGAATTGACATGGAATAACGACCTTCCCCATTTTATCAACAAATCCCCATTTGCCGTAACATTGTTCTACCGCAGCCATGCCTTCGTCAAATGGGAATACATGATTAAACTGACATGGAATAACTATCTTGCCGGTTTTATCCTCGAATCCCCAGTAATTATTTCTTTTTACAGGAGCCAAGCTTTCGCTAAATGATGAATGGGATCGATCAGAAATAACTATTCTGCCAGTTTTATCCATGAATCCCATTGTGTAAGTTTGTGTTACATCTAACCCCAAGAATAGCTTGACTATATCAATGAATCCAAATTTGTCATCTATACGCACCCAAGCCATATCATCATAAAAGTTGCTTGCCGCGTCGAATCGATATGGGATAACGGTTTTACCGTTTTTGTCAATGTATCCATATTTACCATTTAAATGTACTGCGGCTAATCCTTGGCTAAACGCGCAGTAGAATGATTCCGCATCGAATTGACATGGAATGGCAAATTTTCCAGTTTTGTCAATGAAACCTAATTTGTCATTTTGTTCTACGGCAGCTAAACCTTCGTTAAAGTCATAAGCCACCTTGAATTGGCATGGAATAACTATTTTGCCGGTTTTATTGATGAAGCCATATTTACCTTTTTGCTGTATTCTCGCCAGTCCTTCGCCAAAATGCCCTTTCGATTCGGATTGACATGGGATAATTATTCTGCCGGTTTTGTCAATAAATCCATATTGGCCTTTTTGTTCTATACAAGCTAAACCTTCGCAAAAATCTCCTACCCAATCGAATTGGCATGGAATGACAAATTCCCAGCAATTCGCCGGGTTGGCATTTTCTGTTGCCGCCTGTTCGGCTGCTATTGCGGTGGATATAAAGACGATCCAGACAAAGCCTAAAAAGACTAAACCCCAAAATCTGGTAAAGGCAGAGAAATGTTTCAATCCCATAATTGAATCCCCTTGATAAATTTGCATCTGGTAAAAATATCCGTGGAACGGCGGAAATCAAGAGAATGGAGTTTTAAAGGTGAACTGAATCCTGGAAGCGGTTCAGGCCTGTATTCGAAGACAAAAAAGGCTTCCGCGATGGAAGCCTTTTTTATGTTTTCTTAATATCAGGATTATTTCGTCTGAACTAATACCAGCAGCCTGCCGCCTGCATATTTTCCGGCATTGCCGGCAAAAGTCCAGTCCTTGTTCCCTGAGCCGGCATTGCCTATGCCTAAATCAGCGCCCGGCCCGGTGATCCAGTGATTAAACGCGAACAGGGTTTGTTTTTCCGCGTAATTATGGATCTGCATACAACCGTAATCGCCGCCATCGTCCGGTTTGTCGCCGAAGTCAAAAGAATCAGAAGATGCTCCGGGAATATTGGCGGAATTTGCCTGAGTGTAATTTGTTCCCCAGAATTCCATATTGCCGCCTTCCGCGAAGGTGCCGTTTTTGATTCCTGCAACATTCGACTTGACCAGCAGATTGGCTATTTTCAGCTGGAACTTCGCTTTTGAATCCATATCCGGCACTCCGATCTTGCTGATATCCTGAGTGAACGGATCCATCGCGACAAAAATATAATCATTGCCGCCGTCGGCCTTGGTCAGTTCAAGATAGTAAGCGATCCGGCTGATGCTGCCGCTGACTTCGCCGTGTTTATCCGTAACATACACTATCTTCTGACCGGCCATTTGCGGGTTGACCGGATTAAGCGCATACACCAGTTTGAAATCTTTGGCTTCGGGAACCAGCGACAACAGTTTGCCGGTTTCCGGCAGTTTACCGGCCCGGAAGGCCGCCGCCGGCAATCCGGCTTCATTCACCAGATTCGGCTCGGCAATATGATTCCAGGCAAAACGCACGGCCAGCGGTTTTTCGAGCCCGGCAACCGAGAGAGTTACAATATTTTTGGCAATAACGGCGTCGGCTTTTTTGAAAACCCCGTCTTCGCCGGCCACTTCAAACCAGTCCGGAGTTTTGCCGTCACGGGTTTTCAGTTCAACCGCGTTCTTAAAGGTAATTACAGCCTTGCCGTCTTCCAGCTTAAGGTTGTCGAACAGCGGAGAGTCGCAGACGACTTCTTTCTGTCCGTAAGTTTTATTCAACGCCTGGAGCGCCAGTCTGCGGCCGACTTCCTGTTTGTTTTTGGGATGAATGTCCTTGATATTGCCGATGTCCATGGTGACCGCCATGCCGGTATTCGGAATAGACAGCGCGGCGACCTGGGCTTCACATATTTCGGCCAGCGCCTGGGGATTATTGCCGTAATTGTAGGGGGCCAGCTGAACAAAATAAAAGGCCAGATCGTTATTATTGAAAACCGTGCGCCAGCCGTTGATCAGCGCCTGCATTTTATTGAAATACAGCATGCCTTCGCCGCGATTGGATTCGCCCTGATACCAGAGCGCCCCGCGGAACGCGAACGGCACCAGCGGATTGATCATGGCATTATAAAGCACGGTAGGCTGCTGCACATTCTGATACGGCAGGAGTTCCGGCGGGAATACCGGGGGCGCGGCGAGCAACTGGTCTGCTGCGACAGATTTTTTTGTGGCTTCCAGCCAGGCTTCATATTTCTTGATCGCTTCGCCGGCCAGTTTCCTGTGCGCTTCCGATGCCGGATTCTTCAAATTCAATTCAGTTGAAATACTTTTCAGTTCAGGCACCGATTGAAAGCCGACCGGCGGAGTCCAGGGTTCTATCCGGGTGCCGCCCCAGGATGAATTGATCAGGCCGACCGGAATCTTGAGCGTTTTATAAATTTCACGGCCGAAAAAATAGGCTGACGCCGAGAACGTGGGAATTGTTTCCGGAGAGCAGATTTTCCAGGCCGCATTGACATTATCCTGCGGCAGGTTGTTCATGACATTGGGAACGGTAAAAAGACGGATTTCCGGATACTGGGCGGCGGCGATCTCTTTTTCCGGATCTAA
>CAIMFA010000789.1 GCA_903840185.1 uncultured Lentisphaeria bacterium
CCTGATAATTTTTGTAAAAGAAGTCTTCAATGATTCTCCAGCCTGGGAAGCCGGGCTTCGTGCCGGCGACCGGATTACCGGAATTGATAATACTGATTTGAATGACCTGATGACACTGTCCCGCAAATTATGGAAAATGCAGGCTGGAGACAAAATTATTGTCACCACTGCCGATAATAAATCATTCAATCTTAAGGTTGAAAAAATGATGCCTGCCGACGGCGGCAAACTGTGCGAAGTCAAACTGGGGATTACGGTTCAACCGCTGACTAAAGAACTGGCTCAGGCGCTGCACTATCCGTTTGCCGGAGGCCTGGTCGTCAGCGGACTGCCGGAAAGCGGCATCAAGGACGTGGAGCGCGGAGATGTCCTGCTGCGGCTTGGCGATATTGCGGTCAACAATACTAATGATATAACCAGCGCCATCAAAGACCGGCGTTTTGGAGAAACAATCCCGGCCTTGCTGGTATCCGTGCATAACGAATACGGACGCTATTTTCTGCAAAGAAAAGTTATTGATCTGCAGATAAAATAGAAAATACTATTTACTTTTTTCCGGAACTGCCGGAGTCTTCAATTCTTCAAGCTGTTTTGAAACGTCGGCAGCTTTGCTGAGCAAAATGCGCATTTCTTTTTTGCTGTCGATTTTTAGCGCCAGTTCTTTGTGAAGCGCAATGATCTGTTTGTGCAATTTTAGCAGCGCCGGATCTTTTTTAATCAGTTCCATTCTTACTTTGAACATTTCGGCGGCTATTTTTCTATCCTGTTCTTCAAGTTCACGGATTTTATCGGTCTTGCCAGAATCGTCCTTAGTTGTTTCGTCCTTGGCTGCCACTGTGAAAATTACCGCACAGCATAATATCATAATCATTAAAATATTTCTCATAAACTTCCCCGTCGTAAATATAAAATTTCAGGTATAATTATCTTTATTAAAATAGCCTCGCCATCCGTACTTTTCCAACTCAGCTTTATTTTGAACCGGATTTTTCGATCCAGCCGGCGATTTCGGCAGCCATTAAAACAGGAGTCAGCCCGGCCTGCTCTCTAACTGTTTCAATAGCGCCGTGCGGCACAATCTGCATGCCCCAGCCGAAATGCTTGATCCCTTTATGCGGCAAGTTGACAAGTTCCTCATCAACCTGCGATGCAATACCACCGCAAGTCTGTCCATCCTCAATCGTAACCACCGGCATAATTGCAGCCTGGGATTTCAGCAGCTCATTGTCAAATGGACGGATAAATCTGGAATTGACCACAGTTGCGGAAATATTATATTCTTTCTGTAAGAGTTCTGCGGTTTTAAGTGCAGTATATGCTTCTCTGCCGCATCCCCACAGCGCAACATTCGCACCCTCCTTAAGTATTTCCGCCCGTCCGGCAACAATATTTTCAATATAAGAGGACATTTTAAATTCAGCACCGGAACCGCCGCGCGGATATCTGATCGCAACCGGCGATTTCATTTTCCAGGCGCAGTGAATCATTGCTCTCAGTTCATTTTCATCTTTCGGCATCATGACTGTAAGGTTCGGGATGGCGCGCAGGAACGACAGA
>CAIMFA010000790.1 GCA_903840185.1 uncultured Lentisphaeria bacterium
AGGCCGTGGTGATCGGGGCCGGGCCGGCAGGTCTGATGGCCGCTGTGGCTGCGGCGGAGGCAGGCTGCCGGGTTGAGGTTTTTGAGCAACTGCCGCTTGTTGGCGCAAAACTGCTGGTTTCGGGCGGTGGGAAGTGCAATGTCACCAATGTGCTGCCGCCGTCCGGCTTTGCCGAACGGTTTGGACGGCAGGGGCGTTTTGTGCTGCCTGCGCTCGGCGTTATGACTCCGGAAAATCTGCGGCAGTTTTTTGCGGATAACGGCGTGCCGATGGTTATCGAAGACGGTTTTCACTATTTTCCGGAATCCGGACGGGCGGCGGATATTTTAAATGTTCTGCTGCGCCAGTGCGACCTGCTCAATGTGAATATCCATGTATCAGCCAGAATAACCGGCTTGGTGATAACTGACGGCCGCATTACCGGAGTGGTTACACCGGATGGAACGGTTGCCGCCGACCGCGTGATTATCGCCTGCGGGGGCAGGGGGTATCCAAAACTTGGCGGCGGAACGTTTGGCTATGCGCTGGCGGAACAGGCCGGACACGAGATTGTGGAGCCGCTGCCGGGACTGACCGGACTGCGGACAGTCGAGACCTGGCCGGCTCAATGTTCCGGCATAAGTTTTTCCAGCGTTACCGCTTATATTGATTTGCCGAAATATCGCAAAAAATTATCCGCCGGGGATCTGCTGTTTACGCATCATGGCATTTCCGGCCCCGCCGTGATTGATTTTGCCGGTGAAATTTCGCAATTGCTAAAGACAGCTCCGGCGGTGCCGCTGGCGGTCAATTTGTTTGCCGGGCGCACTCCGCAATACTGGATGGAGTTGTTTGGCGAATGGCAGCGCAACAGCGGTAAAAAGCATCTTCGCAATCTGTTGTCCATGCATGTGCCTGCTGCACTGTCGGATATTATCTGCGGGCTGGCCGGCAATATCGGCGATGTTAAAGCCGCTGAGTTCAATGCCGCGGGAAGAGAAAATGTCTGTCGTCTGCTGACGTCCATGCCGTTTACCATCAAAGCGACAGAAGGCTGGGATAAAGCAATGGTTACCAGGGGCGGCGTTTCGCTGAAGAAAGTTAATCCGGATACTTTGGAAAGCCGTCTGGTGAATGGTTTATTCTTCGCCGGTGAAGTGCTGGACCTTGACGGTCCCTGCGGCGGCTACAATCTGCAATGGGCATTTTCCAGCGGTTTTCTCGCTGGAAAAAGCGAGGTGCGGTGAAAACATGAAATGGGTCCAATGAGTCCTATAGGTCCAATGGGTCCTATGAGAGAAGACGATCTGCGGTTCGGTAACTTCCCGAAATGAGACCCATTAGACCCCTAAGACCTCATGATTCCGCTTTAGCACAGATTGCAAATAATACTATTTCGCATATAGTAAAGCCTTAAAGAATAGAGGGGCGTTACTATGATTAATGGTTTTATACCGACACATGGAAACTATAAAGAACTATTGTCATATCAGAAGTCTGAGATTATTTAGAGCCTGTCCGTAAAAATGTAAGTATTTAATAATGAGAGAGATGCATTGTTATTGTAATGGTGTATATTAATCAAAAACGACCAAATCCTTGAAAAACCCACCGTTATAAATAACAG
>CAIMFA010000791.1 GCA_903840185.1 uncultured Lentisphaeria bacterium
CTCAGCGCCTTCCGGCAGCAGTTCCAGCAGTCCGGCAGGACAGATGGCATCATAAAAACAAATATCGCAATGTTTCAGCGCCTCAACCGTCCCCAGCGTCACATTGTCAATCGTCCCGGTGCCGGCTCCGGCGAAAATCACCGGTTTGACAAACAGTTTGCGTAATTGATTGAACCTGACGTCGCCTTTTCTGAAAGTCACCGCCAGCGTCCTCTGCCCCGGCGGGGTGGTCAATTCGTGCAGCGGAATATATTCGGAAATACGGTCAGCCATGCCGATCCGGTTGAGCCCGGCCGCCGCCATTATCAAAAGGTCATAATCGCCGTTATCCAGCTGCCTGATCCGCTGATCAATGTTGCCCCGGATGGAAAGCATCACGGCATCCGGGAAACGTTTGCGGCAGTAATCCTCCCGCCGGGCGCTGCTCACGCCGATGCGCGGCGCATCCGGGATCACGGAGACGCCTTGCGGCAGAATCAACACATCGCGCGGGTCTTCCATCCACGGCAGATAGAGCAAATCCATTCCCGCAGGCAGTTCATCCGGCAGATCTTTCGCGCTATGCACCGCGCAATCAATCCGGCCTTCAAGCACCGCCTCGTCCAGGTCGCGGGTAAAGAAATCGCCCGGCGTCAGACGCAGGTCAGTAGCCTTGTCGCGGTCCCCCGGCGAGGACATGCTGACCAGTTCAAATTTCAGTGACGGAAAAATCCCGCACAGCCGTTCAATCGCCTGCCGCGTCTGCGCCAGCGAAAGCCTGCTGTCCCTGGTTCCCGTCAGTATAGCTTTGGACAAATTTTTCATAAAGTTCCCGGTGTTCCCCGATTATTTGACTGGCGGCGGCAAAAACTTTTTCCATATTGAAAGCGCTTTGCAGCTGCCGTTTCTTAAGCTCCTCCATATCAGCGATGACAATATCCGGACGCAGGGCGGCGAGTTCTTCCGCGACGTTGCGCGGTACACCCAGGTCAATCACCAGCGCTCCGGCTTTGAACAGCCCGGACATTTCCGCGGTAATCTCCGGCTGTTCCGCGGCAAGCGCGGTAATCAGCAAATCAGCCTCCGGCAGCTTATCCTTTATCCCGCTCAATTCCGATACAAAAACACTGTTTTCAACAGCTTCCGGACGACGGGCGTGATACAGCCATTCAATGCGTCCGGTTTTCCCGGCTAACAGATTTTTCATGCCGGTGCCGATGCTGCCGGTTCCGGCGATTACCGCATTGCAGCCGGACAGTTGCGGCATGGCGGATTCGATAAAATCATACGCCAGCTCTTCGATCTCCTGCGTTTTCAGCCATGCTGCCGTTTCATTCCGGATATGTTTTGAAGCATGCAGCACATGGTCGCGCAGCGTATTCATCAGGCTGCCGCCCCAATTTTTCTCTTCCGCGTACTGCCAGGCGTCTTTCATCTGGGCGGTAATATGATTTTCGCCCGGAGTCTGAGAGAAAAGTCCGCCGGCCGCCAGACATAAATGGGCAAAAGCCTCAAAACCGGTTTTAACATAATAATGTTCGTTTTCAAGCTGACTGAAATTCAGAATCAGTTTTAAAGTATCAAGCAGCGGCGGCGAAACATGGGCCGCCGCGATCAGTTCTATCCGGTTGCAGGTGTTCAGCAGCACAAAACCCTGAATTCCCCACAGATTCGCGATCATGCCCCCTGTCCGGTCAAGCGCCGTCCGGCCGAGATGCAGCGGTTCGCGCTGCTGCTGCGCAATATAATTGTGATCCGTGCCGATCACCAGCAGTTCAGTATTTTCCAGCGATGCAATATGCCGTGCCAGATTGTCTTTTATCAACCGGGCCTTCCGGCAGGCAACCCCGCTGGAGGAGACCGCCACGGTAATCTCATCGTTGCGGATCGTCGCCGGCGTGATGAATGAGCCGCCGATCCAGTTCTGGTCCACTGAACACACCAGAATATTCCTCTGCTCCGCCAGTCCGGTGATTTTCAAGTTCAGCGCATGGTCATCCGTCGCGGCGTAAACCAGAAAAACACCGTCCAGGTCGCTGTCCTGAAAACTGCGCTGATGCAGAGCAATCCGGCCTTCAGCCGCCAGAGTACTGATCTGTCCGGAACATTCCGGAGCAATGACGATAATCTCTGCGCCGGAGTCCAGCAGTTTCAGCAGCTTGCGCGAAGCCACCTTGCCGCCGCCGACCAGCAGGCATTTCCGGCTTTTAAGCAAAAGATTTACAGGAAAAGTATTCATTGTATTTCGAGATCAGTCCCTTTATTTCAGCATTTACAGGTTCAAAAATTTATCACATATCTGAAGTTTTGCATCAGGAGTCAGAATTCAGGAGTCAGGAGTCAGAATGAAAAACGTAAATGCAGAATTCAGAATTATAGACATAAATGCCCAACCCTGATTACCTGCGCTTTTCTTTGTTTCCATTTATCTGCACCATGATTATTGACTCTTGCCTATCAATATATATCTCACCGCTGGCGCTTTAATACTTCCGCACTTTAGAACTTTAGCACTTTGGCACTTTAGCACTTCCCATCCTGTATATCC
>CAIMFA010000792.1 GCA_903840185.1 uncultured Lentisphaeria bacterium
ACCCACTTGAGAATTCAGAATTCAGAATCCAGGAGTCAGGATAAATGAATGCTAAAGCCGGAAATCAGAAGATAAGAGAAATGAAAACAAGCAGCAAAGAATATAGTTATGCTTCTATTTCGAATTCTGTCTTATGACTTCCGGATTTATGTCTTTCACTCTGACTCCTGACTTCTGACTCCTGACTTCTGGATTTATGATTTTATGAACGCTGAAAATTATGGAACTATTAAATAAAGAACGAAAGGGAGCATATTATGTCGCAAAAAATACTGATGATACTGGCGGAAGGTTTTGAAGAAACCGAAGCTATCGCAGTTGCGGATGTGCTGCGCCGCGCCGGACTGGATTTAACGCTTGCCGGACTGACGGAGCAACTGGTTACCGGAGCTCATAAAATAGCGGTCAAAGCTGATTGTCTGCTGGCGGATGTCAACGCCGCCGAATTCGATGCGGTGGTGCTGCCCGGCGGCATGCCCGGATCCACGCATCTGCGCGAAAGCGACGCGGTGATGCAGGCCGTTAAAACGGTTTACGGCAATGGCGGAATCGCCGCCGCCATCTGTGCCGCGCCGATTGCTCTGGCGCGCGCCGGAATTCTTGACGGCAAAAAAATTACCGCCTATCCGGGATTTGAACAATATTTTGAAAAATCTGATTATACCGGGCAACTCACTCAAGTCGACGGAAAAGTTATCACTGGCAAGGGTGCCGGAGCAGTATTTGAGTTTGCCGCCAGGATTGTTGAGGCTTTCGGTAAAGGCGAGCAGGTAAAAACGATCCTCGCCAATATGTTTGTGAAGTAAAACCCGGAAGTCATGAGTCATGAGTCAGGTGTCAGGAGTCAGAATAAAGACAGAAGACAGGGAGCAAGGATAAAACTGAATATCCAATATCCAACAAGAAATATCCAACTGACGAAGGAAAGACAGAAGACGGAATGAGTTGGTGCTGTACGCACCGCAAAGTCCCATACGTCCCATTAAATTAAACTATGAAATAAAGATATTAACTGGAGCAGCTTAATGAGTTTTGAATTAACCGGCAAATGCCAGTATTCCCGCGCCCGTTCAGGTATCGTGCATACTCCGCACGGCGATATTCATACTCCGGTATTCATGCCGGTGGGCACGCGCGGCTCGGTAAAGGCCATGTCCCCCGACGAAGTCGAAGCACTCGGCGCTGAAATCATTCTCGGCAATACTTATCACCTGTTTCTGAAGCCGGGGCTGGATATTATCCGCGGGGCAGGGGGGTTGCATGAGTTCAGCGGCTGGAAACGGCCGATTCTGACCGACAGCGGCGGTTTTCAAGTATTCAGTTTGTCAACCCTGCGCAAGATCGAGAAGGATGGCGTCTGGTTCGCCTCGCACATTGACGGCACCCGGTTTTTCCTGGGGCCGAAAGAGTCAATGCTGATTCAGCGCACGCTCGGTTCGGATATTGTCATGGCGTTTGATGAATGCACTCCGTATCCCTGCGAATATGAAGCGGCAAAAAAATCGCTGGAAATCACCACCCGCTGGGAGCAGATTTCACGTGAGCAGCCGCTGAATCCCGGACAGCAGTTATTCGGCATTGTTCAGGGCTCCACTTACCGCGACCTGCGTGAGCGTTCCGCTGAAGAACTGGTTAAAATCGGTTTTGAAGGCTATGCCGTCGGCGGCTTGAGCGTCGGCGAGCCGGAAGCGAATATGTACGAATGTCTCGACTGGGTCATTCCGGTGCTGCCGGAGGATAAACCGCATTACCTGATGGGCGTGGGCACTCCGAAGCAGCTGGTTGAGGCCGTGGCCCGCGGTGTTGATATGTTTGACTGCGTGATACCCACGCGCCTGGCTAGACACGGCAGCGCATTTTTGTCTGACGGTTCCTGTCTGCCGATCAAAGCCGGCCGTTACAGCGCGGATTTCGGACCGATTGACGATAAATGCGGCTGCTATGCATGCAGTAAATTTTCCCGCGCCTACATCCGCCATCTGCTGAATGTCGGGGAGATCCTTGGAATCCGGCTGGTGACGATCCACAATCTTTATTATTACCTGAACCTGATGCGCCGCATTCGCGAGGCGCTGGCCGCCGGTACTTTCGGCCAGTTCCGCGCCGCTTTCAGTGAAGCTGGCAATATTAATATTTCTGATAAGACAAACACCATTTAAAGGAAATTGTATAATGAAATTTGAAACGGGATTTTTTGACGACGGAGTTTTGCAGCGCAACGCAAAGAGCTGCTGCGAACAGAATTTTAACGGTACCTGTAAGACTGCCGGGACAGTGCTGGTTTCGGTACTGAAAAAAGGCAAAAACGTTGCCGGATTATCCCGGATGAAAGCAGGCTGTTCGGCAAAAGGAAAATTCTCCGGAACTGTAGCCGGAGTTCCCGCCGGCGGCCCTTACGATTTCCAGTTTTCAATTGCGGACGGCAGCGGCAGAGAACATGAAACGATGACCGTGAAAAATATTCTGGTCGGCGATCTGTGGATACTTGGCGGGCAGTCCAATATGCAGGGCGTAGGGCGCATGGAACATGCGCTGGAGCCGGAAAAAGAGGTCAGGGCATATTACATGAATGACCGCTGGGATGTTGCGCAGGACCCGCTGCATAATCTTTATCAGGCCTGCGCGCCGGTACACGGCGGCAATCCTGAAACTAAAACTAACAGGAACCTGGTTACCGGCGTCGGCCCCGGTGTGGCGTTCGGCCATAAAATGTGGAAAAATACCAAAGTGCCGCAAGGCTTAATCGCCTGCGGCCACGGCGGCACCAGCATGGAGCAGTGGGATCCGGCGAAGAAAAAACTTGGCGACCACAGCCTTTACGGCGCCACCTTCAACCGGCTGAAGCGTCTCGGCGGGAAAGTTACCGGCATTATCTGGTATCAGGGATGCAATGAAACGACTGCGGCGCTCACTCCGCTTTATATCGAACGGATGCAGAATCTGGTCCGGAATTTCAGGAAAGACGCCGGTGATCCCAATCTGCCGTTCGTCATGGTGCAGCTTGGCAGATATTGCGGCGAAAGCTGCGCCGCCTTCTGGAATTCCATCCGCGAACAGCAGCGGATATTGCCGGGAAAAATCAAAAACCTGCTTACAGTTCCGGCAATTGATCTTGATCTTGATGACCCGATTCATATTTCCGGCGACGCTCAGCATGTGCTGGGAAAACGCCTGGCCAGCGCGATGACTTATCTGGTCAGCGGCGGTAAAAAGGGCAAAGCCCCGATTGAACTGGGCTCGGTAAAAGTCATTCAGGATCCTAAAACCAGAAACGCGATTTTAGTCGCCGGGTTCAAAAATGTTGATGGCAAGCTTGTCTCTTCAGGCCGTCCTTCCGGTTTTTCTCTCTCCAGCGGCGATACGCCAATCTGCGGGATTTATCAAGTG
>CAIMFA010000793.1 GCA_903840185.1 uncultured Lentisphaeria bacterium
GCTTGCCGGAATAAGATCATGCAGAAAGCACGACTGGCTGAAACGGTAGCAAAAATTAATCAAAAATCGGCAGTCAACGACTGAAAAAACAGTTAAAAAACGAAAGAGAGAAAATCAACAAAATTCTCTCACGGAATCAAGATATGGAGACCGGAAATGGCGGAACTTAACAGAAATTCGTATTTATCCAAAAATGTCGGTAATTTCCCGGCGGCAACGGTTATCGGCGGCAGAGAATATGTAAAAGTGCAGGACTTGCGTTACGGCACCAACCCGCACCAGCCGGCAGCCTATTACAAACCGGCGGATACGGTTTGCCCGATCGGCGATATGCAGATACTGAAAGACGGCAAAAGCGGTCTTTCCCAGACCAACCTGGAGGATATTTCCTATGCGCTGAACATTGTCAAGTTCTTTGACCGTCCCGCCTGCGCAGTGATGAAACATGTCAACCCCAGCGGGGCGGCCGTGCAGTGTGACGGCGAAGACATCCGCCAGGTTTACATCAAAGCCCGCGATGCCGACGCCCGCGCCGCTTTCGGCAGCGCCGTGGCATTCAATACTATGGTTGACGCGACCACTGCTAAAGAAATTATGAGTTCCTTTGTGGAATGTGTCGTGGCCCCGGCTTATGACTCAGGCGTGCTTGATATTTTTAATGATGGCGAGACCTATAAGCTGAACAAGCATATCCGCGTCATTCAATGCGGCGACATTTCCCGTCTGCCGAAGTTCACAGGGCAGGGGGATGAGCTGTCAAACACGATCAAAGTCCTGGCTGACGGTTCGCTGATTATTGCCGCTCCGCTCACGACTTCACTCAGAAGTGTTAATGATTTAAAATCAGCCGAAGCTGAAAATGCCAAAGCTGGAAAACAAGTTTCCGCGCGCAAAGCCACTCCGGAACAGCTTGCCGATCTGCTGTTCGCCTGGTATGTCAACCTGAATGTCAGGTCAAATGGCGTGGTCATAGCTCAAAACGGTCAAACGATTTCTGTTGGAACCGGAGAGCAGGACAGGGTAGGGGCGGTGGAACAGGCAATCGCCAAATACCGTCAGAAATACCAGGGGGCAAACTCCATTAAAAATTCAGTCATGTCCAGCGACGGATTCTTTCCGTTTGCGGATGCGGTCGAAGTCGCGGCTGAAGCCGGCATAACCGCAATTGTCTGTCCGTCCGGTTCTTTGCGCGATGCCGAAGTAATCAAGCGTGCCAATGAGCTTGGCGTAGCGCTTTATTACGCTCCGGAACGGATTTTCTCGCATCATTAGTAATCTGTAAAACTAAAAATTGCGTATAGATTGCGCAGATTTTGAAGATTGGTTCGTATTCTTAGAAGCTGCCGATACCGTGGTATCGAAGGCATTCGAAAGGGTACGAATCCAAATTCAAAAGATCGCAACCGCTATGCGGCGAGTTTCTTGCGTTCGTATTTTCCCGTTCATCCTTCGGACGATATTCATATCGCCCATCAGTCAGAACGAAAAAATCCAATCCGCAATCTAACTCGTCTATGCGAAATTTTTAGCTTTACAGAGTACTAGAATTTCCTGACTGGAATTATGGCGGGCAGGTAGGAGTTGATCAGCACCAGAACCGAGCAGGCAATGTAGATCATGGTTCCGGTCATCAGGCTGAAAGTTCCAGTAC
>CAIMFA010000794.1 GCA_903840185.1 uncultured Lentisphaeria bacterium
GAACTTGCCGGGGAGTCCATTTTACAGGGGAGATGCCCTGAAGGACTCATCCCCGCCGTTAAATTCGTCTGCTCATCAATTTTCCGCTGGGCTTCATGAACTAAAATTTCAATTTTCAGTAAAACTTCAGATTTAAAACAAGGTGTAAATAAACGGCGCCGCACCAGTGCTGCCGAGGATAATCAGCAATCCCAGCAGGAGCAGGATGATAATCAGCGGAATCAACCAGAACTTTTTGTTTTCGCGGATGAACTCCCAGAATTCTGTCAGGATATTGCCGGAGTAGTCGCTTTTCTCGAATTCATTCTTATCTTCCTGGTCTGACATAATTGCCGCCCTCCTCTCAATATTGCTTGAAGTAACGATTAGGATTATTAACTTTTTGACAGTCGCGCCAATTGCTGATGCCGTTTGTATTCGATTTCAGGCCTAGTGGATCACGGCGTGAAAACAGCCTTATTGCCAGTGCGACAGGGGTCAGTACTATATAATAAAATAGTGCAAGCGCAAGGTTGGAGATGATGATGCCGATGGTTGCGCCAAGCGCAAACCACAGATAATATACGAGCCTGGCGGCAGCAGGAATGGAATATGACAGAATCAGGCAGAGAAGGCCGGCTGCGGCAATGCAAGCTGCCGCTGTCAATGACAGGCTGCCGGTAGAATAAAATATAACCGCAAAAATCAGCAGCCCGGTCATAACAATCTTTCCGAAGTTTCTCAGATCTTTCTGCTGAGGATTCCAGTTAATTTCCGCAAATGGATTAATCACTTTGCACCTTAATCAAGTTTGAATGTGTTGCGATACTTGCGGCGTTCCGCCTCATCAATACCGGATTGCGCTTCCTTGCGCAACATATAATTACCCAGAACCAGGACATCCATATCGGTGTTGATGAAGCAATTAAAGGCCTCGTCCGGGGTATTCACAATCGGTTCACCGCGTATATTAAAACTGGTATTGATGATGACCGGGCAGCCGGTCTGCTGTTTGAATTCCTTAAGCAGCCGGTAAAATCTGCCATGTCTGCCTTCGTCAACGGTTTGAACCCGCGCAGAATAGTCAATATGGGTGATCGCAGGCACTTCCGAGCGTGGAATATTTAGCCGCTGCATCAGATTCGGGTCGTCAGTCATGATTTTACGCTGCTCCGGCGTCAGGCTGATCCTTCTTGACTCCAGCAGCGGAGCGACTATCAGCATGTAAGGGGAATCTCCGTTGTATTGGAAATAATTTTGAACTTCTTCCCGCAGCACGCACGGGGCAAAAGGACGGAATGACTCGCGATATTTGATCTTCAAATTCATGGCGGTCTGCATCCTGGTACTCCTGGCATCGCCGATAATGCTGCGCGCCCCCAGCGCCCGCGGCCCGAATTCCATTCTTCCGTTAAACCAGCCGATTACTTTTTCCGACGCAATCATCGCTGCGGTTTGTTTCAGCAATTCTGCTTCGTCCGCAATATAATCATAGGTCGCGCCGCGTGTTTCCAGCATGGTCTTTATCTGTGCATCCGTATATTCCGGCCCCAGCAGCGAACCTTGTTGTGAATCTTCAGCCATGACTTGCCGTTTACGTTCCAGCAACTGATGATAAACAAACAATGGGGCTCCGAGCGCGCCGCCTGCGTCTCCGGCTGCCGGCTGCACCCATACATTATCAAATATCTTTTCCCTGACGATGCGTCCGTTGCCGACGCAGTTCAACGCCACTCCGCCTGCAAGGCAGAGATTCGGCAAGCCTGTGATTTTGCGCGCAAAACGGGCAATTTTCAACATTATTTCTTCAGTAACTTGCTGGATGGACGACGCAATATCCATTTCCCTTTGCGATAATTTTGCCTCCGGTTTTCTCGGCGGGCCGCCGAACAGCCGGTGGAATTTTTTCGAAGTCATGGTCAGTCCCTGGCAGTAGTTAAAATAACTCATGTCCAGCCGGATTGATCCGTCATCATGAATTGAGAGTAACTGCATAATCCGGTCTGCGTAAACCGGCTTGCCGTAAGGCGCCAAGCCCATCAATTTATATTCCCCGGAGTTAACTTTAAACCCGGCATAGTAAGTAAATGCCGAATAAAGCAGTCCGACTGAATGCGGGAAAGTCATTTCCTTCAACAATTCAATATGGTTGCCGTTGCCAAGTCCGATACTGGCGGTGGTCCATTCGCCTACTCCGTCAAGCGTCAGAATCGCTGCTTGTTCAAAAGGCGACGGGAAAAAAGCGCTTGCCGCATGCGACTCGTGATGTGACGGAAACACCAGTTTTCCATGAAAATCCTTGCCTAATTGTTTGAGAATTTCCCGCCGGATAAACATTTTCTGTTTCAGCCACTGCGGAATTGCCTTGGCGAATGAACTAAACCCGGCCGGAGCAAAGGAAATGTAAGTATCCAGCAGTCTGTCGAATTTTTGCATCGGTTTTTCATAGAAAACAACATAATCAAGTTCAGAGGTCGAAATCCCGCAGAAGTCCAGGCAGAACTTCATCGCCAGCGCAGGAAAACATGGATCGTGTTTTACCCTGGAAAAGCGTTCTTCCTGGGCTGCGGCAATGATTACTCCATCGCGGATCAGCGCGGCGGCTGAATCATGATAATATGCGGAAATTCCAAGAATGTTCATATTTATTTTATCGGGTGTTCGTAATATGTTTCGTCGAAAAGCCAATAGGTTTTTGCCGATTGCCGGACTTCCTCCGGCAGTTTGGGGCCGACCATCGGGAAATTCTCGTCATAAACACAGATTATCAGCGCTTCCGCCGAAGATTTTTCCGCCGCCGCGAATGGCTGTGCTTGAATCCCGAAGAATTCGCCTGGACGATTATCAAAGACCTCAATCAATTCCAGATTCCATTCCTTCACACCGAGATATACAATCTCCGCTAAATCGCCGGATCCGATAATTGCCACCCGGCGGATTCCATGCTCGTGCAGTCTGCGGCAGAGCATGGAACTGGCTTTTCTGGCTTCATGGTAGAAATATTTTGAGAAAGAAAGAAATTCCCGGGTGATTCTGGCCTTTTCCGCAAGGCCTTTCGGTGTAAGAAAGTAATCCCACCGGCGCGAATGCAACTTGGTGACATGCAGCAGGCCTTTGCTGACCATCTTTTTCAGCAGTTCGTGGGAAAGCTTGACGCTGCATCCTAACTTCGCCGCCGCAAGCCGGTTGTTCAAAATCGGCGTGGTTTCGACGTGTTTGAGAATCTCTAATTCAAGGAGCTGATTTTTTTCGATAGGAGGCATTGTTTCGCTTGATCGATATTTATGGAGAATGAGTTAAGGCAGGCGCTGCCCCGTTACTTGCTGTGAAAAATCGTAACGTTACCAAATATAACGATACTTTTTTAAAAAGTCAAATTTTCAAGTATCCCGGAATTATAATTATTTCATAAGAACTGGTCAACAGGCAATTTTCCAATACTCTGGTCGCAGACTTCCTGCAAAACTCCGGCCGATGACAGCGGGCAGGTTTGCATTCGGGAACCAATCGCTTATATTGATAATGGCTTCTTAAGAAAAGAAGTACAAGTCAGTGGTTAAGCGCAGATATCTGTACTCAAAAATGAATTGTAAAACTTGAGTTATATAATATGGCAGAGGATTTTCAACCAAGAAAACATGTTGCCCCGACAGGCATTATAAATAGACTGTTTTTTGCGATAAGACTGCTTCTGGATTTTCAAGCATTGACCGTCTATAAATGTATCCGGCAATTCAGTGGAAAATTATCCGGCAATCTCCTGGATATCGGCTGCGGAAATTCTCCTTTCAAGCATCTATTTTTAAAAGAGAACATTCAATATTTCGGTTTAGATACAATTGATGCGGCAAACTTCAAATATCAAAATAAAGATGTAACACTTTATGACGGCAAAGTAATTCCTTTTGACGCAGAGTTTTTTGATGGTTTCATCTGTACCGAAGTATTGGAGCATGTTTTTGATTATAATAATTTTGCAAGTGAAATATATCGCGTGTTAAAGCCGGGGGGTATGGGAATCGTCACCGTGCCGTGGTCTGCAAGATTCCACTACGCGCCATATGATTATTTCAGATTCACTCCATCGGCATTAAAATGTATTTTCAGCAGTTTCTCTAAAATAGAGATAGTACCCAGAGGTACTGATATAACGGTCATTGCTGCGAAAATAATATTGGTTTATGTACGAAATATCATTAATAAGAATTATGTGAAAACTCTACTATTGTCTCCTTTGTTAATTTGCGGAGCCCCGTTTATTTTTCTAGCAGTATTGGCAGGACATATTTCTGTTCTTGCGAATTCAGGCAGCAGCGATGACCCTTTGGGTTACACAATAATATTGACAAAATAAGCACATCATATTTTACGCGCGGAAATATATATAGACTGGGCCATCATATTTAGTCCGGGTACTTTTTCGATTATGCCGCCTAGCAATACAACCGGTTTTATGAGAAATCCCGGAGTGCCTGGAACCAGAAAATCGCGATACTCAACCGTGATATCGGCAAAAGATGCGTTTTTCAGTTTCCCGGCAATAGTATTCTTTGTAAATGTCGATTCTCCCGGTTCGAGTCTCGCCAGCTTTCGGAATAACTTGATTTTAAAAATTAGCAGGCAATATGGATTGTAAAAATTAGGTTCAAGAAAAATAATTTCCCCTCCGTTTTTGAGCAGCGAATGAATGTTGCCCAGGACTTCGTCCAGATTGTAATAAAAATGATGGAGTATGCCGTTGCCGACAACATAATCAAATTTGCATTCCGCGGTTACTTTCTTCAGGTTATCCGCGTCATTAAAATCAAGTACTTCAAATTCCAGGTTTGAACGGCTGAAGTTTCTCCGTGCTTGTTCAATGAATGGAACGCAGATATCCACGCCAAGTATTTTACAGTCCGTTTTTTGGGCAATCATATGCGCTAATTCTCCGGTACCGCATCCGATTTCAAGGATTTTTTTATCTGTACCGGGCTCCATCTTGTTCAATATATAACCGCACCTTCTTTGCTCCCTCAATTCGAGAGCTTTGGACGGCTTATACTTCTGATTATATCC
>CAIMFA010000795.1 GCA_903840185.1 uncultured Lentisphaeria bacterium
ATCGTGGTGGGTAAAGTGGGGACCGTAACCGTTTCCGCGGATGAATTGATTGAAAGCTTTGAAGATGGAGAACAAAATTGAAAATTAAAACAGCAGCCGTGATTCCGGCAAGATATGGCAGTACCCGTTTTCCGGGTAAAGTGCTGGCCGAACTCTGCGGCAAACCGATGATTCAATGGGTATATGAAAAAGCGGCGGCTTCGATCGCCGATGAAGTTATTATTGCCACGGACGAGCCGAAAGTGGCGAAAGTGGTGGAAGGCTTCGGCGGCAGAGCCGTTATGACTTCCCCGAACCATCCTTCCGGCACCGACCGTATCAGCGAGGCGGTGCAGGGGCTGGACTGCGATATTATTATCAATGTGCAGGGCGATGAACCCTTGATCCCGACCAGCGTCATTGACGGACTGATCCGGAAAATGCAGGAGGACGCTTCAATTGAAATGGGCACAGTGGCAGTGCCGAGACTGCGCTCCGAGATCGAAAATGACCCGAATAAAGTGAAAGTGGTGTTCGACGAACGCAATTTCGCCTTATATTTCAGCCGTTCGATGTTGCCCTATCTGCGTGAAGGCGGCAAAGATACAAAAACCTATCTGCACTGGGGTATTTACGCTTACCGCCGGGAAATCCTGGACCGGTTCGTGCGCCTGCCGGAAGGACGGCTGGAATCCTGCGAAAAGCTGGAGCAGCTGCGCGCATTGGAAAACGGCATCCGGATTTATGTGATGTTAAGCGATCTTGAAAGCATCGGAGTCGATACTCCGGAAGACCTCAAGCGCGCCGAAATGAAAATCAGAGAACAATTATAATATTCAAAGGCGGTTGATAATGAATAAAATTAAAATTTACGGCAATGTGAATATCGGTTCAGGCCTGACGCTGATCGGCGGACCGTGCATGGCGGAAAGCATGGAACTGTGCCGGGAAGTCGCGACTTATTTAAAAGAATTATGCAGAGAACTGGATATCCAGTATATTTTCAAAGCTTCTTACGACAAAGCGAACCGCTCCAGCGCCGGTTCCGTGCGCGGCCCCGGCATCAAGGAAGGCCTCGCCATGCTGGCGGAGATCAGGCGTTCACTGGAACTGCCGGTGATTACGGATATTCATGAAACCATTGAAGCGGAAGCTGCCGCCAGTGTCGCGGATATAATTCAGATTCCAGCTTTTCTCTGCCGTCAGACCGACCTGCTGGTGGCGGCGGGCCGGACCGGCAAGCCGGTGAATATCAAAAAAGGACAGTTCATGGCGGCTGAAGACATGAAGGGCGCCATCGAAAAGGTGCGTTCGACCGGCAATCAGCAGGTAATGCTGACCGAACGCGGCACCAGTTTCGGCTATCACAATCTGGTGGTGGATATGCGTTCGCTGGCAACCATGCGCGAAATGGGCGTCCCGGTAGTATTTGACGCAACCCACTCGGTGCAGCTGCCGGGCGGACTGGGCAATGCCTCCGGAGGGCAGCGGCAGTTTATCCGGCCGCTGGCGAGAGCCGCCGCCGCCGTCGGCATTGACGTGCTGTTCGCAGAAGTCCATCCGAATCCGGACAAAGCGATGTCGGACGGGCCTAATTCGCTATGCTTCAAAGACATCAGAACCGTACTGACAGAGGTAAAGGCTATTTATGATCTCACAAAAGAAGATTGATAAAATAAAAGCGCTGGTGCTGGACATTGACGGCGTTCTCACGGACGGACGGCTCGGATACAGCGCCGGTGATGAAGTTAAATTTTTCCACGCCCGCGACGGACACGGCATTAAAATGGCGATCCGCGGCGGCATCCTCGTGGGAGTATTGTCAGGACGGGTGGCGGAATCCAACCGCAAGCGCGCCAAAGAACTGGGGTTCAGTTTCTTTTACGAAGGCCAGAAAGACAAACGTAAAGCGTTTGAACTGCTGCTGAAAGAGCAGAATCTCAAAGCTGAAGAATGTCTCTACATGGGCGACGATGTCGTTGACCTGCCGCCCATGCTCAAATCCGGAATCGCGGTCACGGTGGCGGACGCCCCCGAATATATGGATAAATACTGCGATTTCCGTACCGTCAAAAACGGCGGGCAGGGCGCGGTCAGGGAAGTGATTGACTGGCTGCTGATGAAACAAGGCAAATGGGAACAGCAAATGGAACGTTATATATCATAAGGCGGGGAAATTCAGGAGTCAGAATAAGACAATTGAATATGATAATTTTATAAACGCTTAGGAGCTGTCAAGAAATAAACTTGAAAAGTCTCGCGAAATATCCCGAAGTGATTTTGGGATTTGCCGGCGAGGCGCATACCTGAAGGTATGTAACGAACCGGCAAACACAAAGGCATTCGGGAGAAACGCGAAGATGTAAAGGTTATTTCTTTACGGCTCCTTAAAACAAGATTAATAAACTAAAGCGAAGATACTTATGATTAAAATAAAAACAATTTTTACATTGTGCTTACTGCTTGCGCTGATCATGCCGGTGACGAAGGTTTGCGGGGAGAGTGAAAATATACACTCGCTGAAAACCATCAACGCCAGGCTGCCGATGTATAATAAAGACCGGCTGCAATTCTTCGTTTACAGCCGCGAACTGGTGCGGCAGGGCAATAAGATTGACGCCCAGGATGCGATCATTGACATCATCCGCAAAGGCGTCAATGTCGACAGCATCAAATACATGGACAAAGTGAAGCTCTATCCGCTGGGCACTCCCGCGGCGCAGGTGCTGGATTTCTGGAAGGACAAGTTGCACAGCGAAGGCATCATCATGTCGCCCGCCGCTCAAATCGACCAGAGCAGCAAGAGCGCCTCCGGCATGGATAAAGTTTATTTCCGTTCGCCGATGATGGATCTCGACGGCGTCGGGTTTCTGGCAAATTATGACAAGCGGAACGTCCTTATTCGGAAAGACGTCCAGATCGTTATCCGCATGGAGGCGGTGGAGGCCGTGCAGAAGAAAACGAGTAAAACCTCAACTTCCGGCGATGTCGGCGTGACTTCCGATACTATGTTTATTGACTTTGAAAACAATGTCGTCACCCTGGAGGGAAATGTCAAAGTCAACGAGTCCCGGTTCAACATCGACTGTAATAAACTGATTCTTTACATAAAGGAAGGCGCGGTTGACGGTCTTTCCGACCGTGATCTTATAAAAGGCGTTGCCGGTAAAACCGAACCGAAACAGCCGGAACCGAAAAAGGATGCGGCGAAGGATAAAAAGGATGAAAATCAGCAGGCTCTATCCAAAGTCGTTTGCATCGGGAAAGTGGTGATAACCCGTAAACTCAGCAAAGAGGACCTTGCAAAAGGCGCTCAGGTGGCGAAGGCCGGAAAAGCCGTTTACGACATGAACACCCAGCAGATCGTGTTGAGCGAGGATAAACCTTCCATCGCCCGCGGCAATGATATTATAACCGGCAAAACTATTACTCTATGGCGCGAAACCGAACGGATGCAGGTGGAAAAAGACGCGCTGATCACGATGAAGATCCCGAAAAAAGCTGAAGAGAAAGCCAAACCTGAGGCCATGAAATCGACAGAGATTTATTCCGATTTCATGGATATAGACTATCCCGGCAACCTGGCCGTGTTTACGGGCAACGTCAAAATCAATGATACCATGATGGACGTGGATTGCCATAAAATGACCATTTATCTGGAAGACCGCCCGGACGGCGCGAAAAAAAGCAAAACCACTAATGTGAAATCTGACCAGGGACTGGCCGACAATGTCAAAGCCACCAAGGATGTTTCCGAAATCATCTGTGTCGGCGATGTGGTCGTTTCCCGCAAAGTGGCGTCTGATAATGGCGAAACCGCCTATGCCGACAAAGCCATATACAATCTGAAAGAAAGCAAGATCATTCTTTCCGGCAACAACCCGATTATCATCCGCGGCAAAGACTCGGTAAGCGGACAGCTGGTCACCATCTGGGTGGATCAGCAACGCATGAAAGTCGATCAGAACAGCAAAATTGTCCTGGAATCCATGAAGTCAGGGAAAGTTCCCGAAGGCAGTCAGCCCCCGTCAAAAGGCGCGGCAGTCGTCACCTCTGACTACTCCGATATTAATTACGGCAGCAATGAAATGAGTTTTGACGGCAAAGTCCGGGTGAAAGACCCGCAAATGGATCTGGTCTGCCAGAAAATGAAAATCTATCTGGAAGAGAAACCCGGTTCCGTCAAAAAAGTGCCGAAAACTGAGGACACGATGGATCAATTGCAGGGCGGTCAGGCCCAGAAAGACGTTTCAAAGATCGTCTGCACCGGCGACGTTCAGGCGGAAGACCCGAAGATGACGCTCAACTGCGATACGCTGACGATCATGATGGCGGACAAAAAAGAGCTGCCGGGCAAAAAAACTAAAGCAGAGGCCATCGGTCCGATGGGTTCCGACGGCAAACGCGAAGTTTCACGCCTGATCTGTGACGGCCGCGTCAGGCTGGAATCCAAAGAGCAGAAAACTGACGGCAAGACCAAACCTGCGACGATTGATCCCAAGGACGGGGTGCAGGGTATTATCAAAAAAGGCCCGGCCGGAAAAACTGTCGTAACCACTGATCTGGCGGACATCCGGCCTCCGGAAAATTACGCTAAACTCATCGGCAAAGTGGTGGTTGACGAACCTCGAATCAATCTGCGCTGCAAAAAAATGCTGATTTACGCGGATGAGCTTAAACCCGAAGGCCAGATGAAGCTTTCCGGTGATATTGACGATGAAGAGAAAGTCAGCACCGACGAGGCACCGCGACGCATCAGCCTGGGCGCTGGCAAAGAATTGAACAAGATCATCTGCCTGGATGATGTCATTGTCTTGCGCAAAGGCGGCGAAAAAGTGGAAAAAGCGACCGGCTCCCATGCCTTGTATGAAGTCGTGGACCGCAAGATCACCCTCACCGGGAAGCCGGACAAAATGCCGACGATGGAGCAGGAGGATACCGTTATGGAAGCGGAAAAATTCATTTTATTCCTCGGCAGCGAAAAAGTGGATGCCGTCGGCGGAAAATTGAAAGAAGGGAAAATGCCGTCGCTTAAAAATGAGCCCGCCAAGACTCAAAATAAGACGGGGAACAGAAGTCAGGAGTCAGGAGTCAGATACCATGAGTAAGTGACAAAGAAATTTGTCACAGTTAAAGAAAAAACTCCTTTGTCAGTTAAATTATGGTTTGCCAACCTAAACTAACAAAGGAGTCTCAAAATGCAGAG
>CAIMFA010000796.1 GCA_903840185.1 uncultured Lentisphaeria bacterium
CTCTGCATTTTGAGACTCCTTTGTTAGTTTAGGTTGGCAAACCATAATTTAACTGACAAAGGAGTTTTTTCTTTAACTGTGACAAATTTCTTTGTCACTTACTCATGGTATCTGACTCCTGACTCCTGACTTCTGTTCCCCCGCTTCTGACTTCTCTCTGTCTTGATGGCTGAAATGCTTGCCGCAATGAGGGCAGGTAATATCTTTTGAGGCTTCCAGGTGCTCTTTCTCTTTTTTGTGCTTTTGAATCTCTTCGACAAAGCCTGAACTGATAATACCGGTGGGGAGGGCGAACATGCCGATGCCGCTGATCGCAATCAGCGAGGCAACAAATTTTCCCAGCGGCGTCACCGGATAGATGTCGCCGTAGCCGACGGTGGTCAACGCGGTGACGGCCCACCACATCGCGGCGGGAATGCTGGAAAAGGCTTTCGGCTGGGCCTCGTTTTCCAGATAATACAGGAGGCTGGCCGATAGAATCAGCAGCACTCCCATGATCGTGGCGGACAAAATGATTTCCTCTTTCTTGCTGGCGAAAACATTCCGCATCAGACTTAACGATTGATAATAACGCCCGATCTTGGCGAGCCGGAAAATCCGGAACATGCGCAAAATTCGCAGGAAACGCAAATCAAGGCCAAAAAACGGCAGATAAAACGGCAGCACCGACAGCAGGTCGATTATTGACATCGGATAAAAAGCAAATTTTATCCGCCCCCATAACGGGCCGCGTCCGGGAGCCGAAGTGCAGCTCCACAGCCGGAGCAGATATTCCAGCGAAAAGATGATTACCGAAAATGCTTCGAACCAGTTGAAAAATTTATTGAACTGCTGATTAATGGAATTAACGGTGGATAAAATGACCGCAATGACGTTCAATAATATCAGCACCAGCATGAACCATTGAAAAAACACGGCCGGATAATCGCCGTGTTTAGCGGTGCTCAGAATCTCCCAGGTGCGATTTTTGGTTTTGGTGTAGAACATATATCCGCCATTAAGTTTATTGAAGTTACTTTATCCGGAAATATTACTTAGTCAAGTAATTTAACAGGGATGGAGAAGGATGGACAGGAGGAAATTATTTATTTAACAGGGATGAACAGGATGGACAGGATTTTCGAGGAACCATTTTTTGTGAATTACGGGTAAAACGAATATCCAAAAGGAACACAATGAATATCCAATATCCCGTCCCGCAGAGCGGGATCCCGCAAGGCGGGAAATGTCCAACTGACGAATGAAAGACAGGGAACAGGAATGAACAACTGAATATCCAATATCCAACACGGAATGTCCAACAGATGAAGGAAAGACATTGGGAACACAATGAATATCCAATGTCCAACAGATGAAGAAAAAATCAAATACAAACAGCATGGTCAGGGCAGGGCCGGAAAAAAGCTGGAGCGACAGTAGTATTTCTACCCTTGGATATTGGATATTCCGTGTTGGATATTGGATATTATCGAGCCATTCATTTCTTATCCTGTATATCCTGTACATCCCTGTTAAAACGTCCCCCCCGCCTGTTAGAATTTAATTACGTCTTCCTGGCGCCAGGCTTTGATCGCGTCTAGAAATTTCGGGATTACGGTATCGATTTTCGCCGGGCCGACGCCTTTAATTTTTGCCGCTTCCTGCGTTGTCAGCGGCTGCCTTTTTGCCAGTTCGGTGAGCACGGAATCGTGCAGAATCTGGAACGCCGGAACCCGTTTCTGTTCCGCAATTTTTTTGCGCAGCTCGCGCAGGCGTTCAAACAGATCACTGTGGTTTGGATTGGCATCATCGTCATCATCGTCATCATTGAATATATTCCAGACTCCGGCGGATTTCTTTTTTTCCGGACGTGCTGAAGATTGTTTTGATTTTGAAGCGGTGTGCTCTGAGATTTCCGGAAAGTCGAGCATTACGGCGGCGCGGCCGTTGAGCACTTCCAGTCCGTGCGGTGTGACTTCAATGCACGGATAGTCCGGATCCCCGGCGCGGCCGAGGCAGCCGAGGTTTTCCAGTGATTTCATGAACAGCAGAATATTGTTCTGGCTGATGCCTTTCAGCGCGCCGAAACGCGGATGGCTGTCGAGCCCCCAGTCAATAATTTCCACTCTTTTGGCACCGGCCAGCACCTGGCTGATTTTGCCTTTGCCCAGCCGTCCTTTGAATTCCCGCACCGTGGACAGGATGATGTTGGCGATTTCTTTTTCATCGGCTCCGGCTTCGCGGCGCGGAATATGAATGGAAGTCTGGCAGCGGTCGCAGTTTTCGCATTTCCAGTCGGCGATATCTTCCCCGAAATAGGAGATCAGGAACTGCTGGCGGCATTTGCGGCTGCTCGTATAACTGATAACTTCATCCAGCCGGGCGATTTCAAATTCCCGCTTTCTGGTCAGCTCCGAAAAATCTATTTCCAGTTTCGGTTCGTCCGGGCGGAGCAGTTCGGTGGTGCTGCCGGAAAACGGCGGCGTCCATTCAACACAATCGTCTTCAAGCGCCCGCACCACCCGCTTTATTTGCTCGACCGTCAAACCCGCGACGGCGGCGAGCTGTTCGTATGAACAGGCCATCGGCGCGGACAACTGCGCCCCGTAATGATTGATGCAGCGATGAATGAAGCGGGAGCGCTGGGTGGACTCCGCGAAATGCTTATTCTTTAAATCCAGCAGCTTGCCTGTAAAGCGGATGGAGCCGGTATTATTCGACTTGAACCCGCGCTCGATATAACCGTTTTTCTCCAGTATCCGCATGGCGCTGCTGAGCTGGGTGTCGGATTTTGCTTCCGGAACCGCCGCCACCAGTTCAGTAAGCGTAACTTCCAGAATATTGGTGTTTTGAATTTTGGCGGTCCGGCGCAGCGCGGCGTAAAGCCCTTTCAGCAGCTCCTCCGGCGGATTATTCAAGTCTATCAGGAACTCCTGGACATAGCGGTCACTGTAGGAATAAAGCAGCGTGCATTCAGCCGGTTCGCCGTCACGCCCGGCGCGTCCGGCTTCCTGATAATACGCCTCCAGCGAACCGGTAAGATTGTAGTGAATGACCCGTCTGACATCCGGGCGGTCAATCCCCATTCCGAAGGCGTTGGTCGCCACCAGTACCGGACAGGGATCGTTCATGAATCTGTCCTGCGCATTGCTCCGGCTTTCGTCGCTCATGCCTGCATGGTAGGCGATGCAGCCGAATTTTTTGAATTCATCCGTAATCTGCTCCACTGCTTTTCGGGTGGAGGCGTAAATAATTGTCGGGCTGGGATTTTTCAGCAGTTTTGCCAGCGCCAGGCTCTTCTGCCCGCCGCCGTTGCATTCCAGCACCGTAAATGCCAGATTCGGACGTTTGAAGCCGGCCACGTGCAAATGCATTTCCGGGCGTTTTAACTGCGTCCTGATGTCCTCCCTGACGAGTGAGGTGGCGGTGGCGGTAAAGGCGCACACCTGCGCAATCCCGTAATCATTCATCACATCGCCGAGCCGCGAATAGGAGGGCCTGAAATCATGGCCCCACTGGCTGATGCAGTGCGCCTCGTCCACCACCATCATGCCGGGCGGACAGTGCGACATCAGCTGTTGAAACGAATTCATATAAAAGCGCTCAGGCGCCACATAGAGTAATTTTATGTTGCCGATGGCGGCATCGTGCAGAATGGACTGCTGTTCGGAATTCGACAGCGTGCTGTTTACGAACGCCGCCGGCACACCTTTCGCCCGCAGCGCGTCCACCTGGTCTTTCATCAGGGAAATGAGCGGCGAGACGATGATGCCGTAACCGGGGTTCATCAAGATCGGCAGCTGGTAGCACAGCGATTTGCCCGCGCCGGTCGGCATGATGACGCATAGATCTTTACCTTCAAGAATATGATGGATGATCTCTTCCTGATTGTCTAGAAATCCGTCAAAACCGAAATATTGTTTTAAAGCTGAAAGCGTTCTCTGCCGCATAAATCTCTCATTATAATATCTTAAAATAAAACCATTGATAATTTAACTCCGAAAACGGATTCCGCAACAGCCGGTTTGATTTTGTCCCGGAGAAGATTATTTTAGACAGATACACATTTTTTAACAGACTTGAGGAGAAACATATTATGCCGGGATTGCTGACCCGCAGAACTGCGATTACCATTGCAACCGCCTGTTCACTGATTTTAACGGTTTCATGCGCGTCAAGCCGCCGCATGGCGCGGAGTTCGCCGTTTTCGGACGAGCCGGAAAACAGTATCAGGCAGACCGCGAAAAGCGGAACTGATTCATCGCTGAAACTCGCCCGTAAAACCGACAACCCGCCGGATTTGAACGTCAATCAGGAGCGGATTAACTTCTGGCCGCTGGTCTACAGCCGGCCTGAGCTTTTCACCATACTCTGGCCAATGGCTGATTTTGATAAAAACGGCATGGCGGTCCGGCCCTTTTACGTCAGGGACGGCGATGAGTATTCAGTCCTGTTTCCGCTGGCGGCATGGAACCCGGTCAATAAAGACGGCTGGGTGCTTAACACCTACTGGGAAAAATCATTTAACGGCTCGTTTCCCGTCTATCATCTGGGGCCGGAATTCAACTATGTCATGCCGGTGTGGTGGACGCCGGAGTCCATCGGATTTCCCGGCTTTTGTTTCTCCAGAAATGCCGGTCTGAATTACGGCGGCCCGTTCTGGTATAATTCCGCCAGCGGCAGCGGCGGATTCTTCCCGCTCTGCTACCAGAAATCTTCCGGTTACGGCTGGTTTTTCCCGTTGTATTACTACGACAGTGAAAAGGACAACAGTATTTATCTGCCGCTGTTCGGAGCACTTGGGCATTACCGCAATAATCATGGAGACAAATCGCTGATGGCGCTGATTTATTATCACTCCATGACGAAGAATGACAACACCGTCAATGACATGCTTCTCCCGCTATATTTATACCGCAGGAATGATGGCTGGAATACTGTCCTCACCCTGCCGTTTATGTATAGTTCTGATTCCAAATCCAACGATTACTGGGTTGACGCGGCGGGCCCGCTGTTTTACCGGAATGTCAAGGGGGATGAAAGTTACACCGGCGTAATGTGTTTCCTTGGCGGCTATTCCGGCTCGGCGGAGGAATCCACCGCATGGGCTGCTCCGTTCTTTTTTAAGGGAAGAGATAAAAACTCTGATTTTATGTTTATCTTCCCGTATTATTGCGAGGGCAACGCTGCTGAAACCGAATATCTCCGTTCTTTAATGCCGTTTTATTATCAGAAAAAAACTCCGGATAACAGCGACTTATGGCTGTTTCCGTATTGTCAGAGCTCAGACAAGGATACCGTTTCCCGCGCAGTAATGCCGTTTTATTATCAAAAAAATACTCCGGACAGCAGCTGTTTATGGGCGTTTCTGTACTATCAGAGTGCAGAGAAGGACAGAGTCTTTCGCTCGGTAATGCCGTTTTATTATCAAAAAAACGCGCCGGATTCGAGTGACCTGTGGATATTTCCTTATTATCAGGGGACAGATAAAGATTCGGTTTACCGCTCTATATTACCGTTTTATTACCAGAATAGCGATTTGGCAAGCAGCAACTTCTGGTTGTTTCCATACCATCAGCGCTCGGGCAAAGACTCAGCCTCCAGTTCCGTAATCCCGTTTTATCGCCAGAGAAGAACTCCCGAAGAGAACAGTTTCTGGCTTTTCCCGTACTATCAAAGTTCAGATAAAGATACTGTTTCCCGTTCAGTGATGCCATTCTACTACCAGAAAAACGAGCCGGATGCGAGTGATCTGTGGATATTCCCGTACTATCAGGGTTCAGATAAGAATGCGACAGTCAGCTCGATTATCCCGTTTTATTACCAGAAAGACACTCCCGCCGAAAATAGTTTATGGCTGTTTCCGTATTATCAGGATTCTGGCAGGGACAAGCCGTTCTCATGTGCCGCTTTTCCGCTGTTTTACTATGGAGGAAAAGAAAAGGACCTGCTGCTTATCCCGTTGTTATCAAATTTCAGCAGCAAACGTGTTGATATCCTGTTTCCGTTGATTGGATACGGGTATCAAGACCACAGTTTCAGGTTCTGGCCGGCAGTGTCAGTCAATGAAGGTTTTCCGTCATTGCTGGTGAATGTTGGCCATGACGGATTCAGCTTCATCGGACCGTTCGGATTTATGTATAGTAAACATAAAACTGACCAATGGGAACGATACGAAACAAGGTCGCTGCTGTTAATGGCATCATCGTCTGAAAAAAGGAATGCGGTTTTTCCGCCGGAAAATATTTACATGCATTACAATTCGACGAATATGATTGAACAGGAGAACGATTTTTATTTTTTATACTTCCGCAAAGCAGAGCGGAGCAAAATCTGGAATCCGGCTTTAATAGAGCAAAGTGATGTCTTTGAATTATCGAATAATTACTCCCAATACCAGAGCAACATCGAACAAATACGGCAGCATAATGAAGCTGAACAAAGGCATCAGATTTCTTCAGATAAAATCAAAAAAATGCGGTCGAAGCAGATGGAAAAATACAAAAAAGAGATGGCTGAAACCCGCAGCCGCCTGATTAAAGCGATGCAAAAATATGGAATGCAGGCCAAGTGCGAGACTGAAGAGGAGCTGAAACAGGAAATTAAAAAATTCGCCGACGAATATACTGTCATCAAAAATGAAGGCAATACTGTTCTTTTTCCGCTCTTTTTCAGCGGATATAAAGAAACCCCGGTTAAGTCCGGCAGCGGAAAATCCGCCTTCAGCAAAACCGGATATTCTTTGCTGCTGCCTTTGTATTACAGCAGTCTTGAAGACGACGAATCTTATACCAACGTTCTCTTTTTCATGGCGGAGAGTACCAGCCGGCCGAACTACAGTTCATTCAGGGTTTTAAGGTACCTGTATCATGCGGAAGAACAGAATGACAAGTACAGTTACGATATCTTTCCGTTCATCAGTACCCGCGGCTCAAAAGAATTCTCCAGCTATTCTTTCGGGTGGCATCTTTTAGATATCCGTAAAGACAAACAAACCGGTAAACGTTCCGGGCATATCTGCTTTATTCCATTTTAAATAAGGAGCATGAGATTAACCACAAAGGCACAAAGACACAAAGATTCTCTAAAATTAGATTAATTCCGTGTCATGCCTGCGGCATGATAAACGTTTCGTTTGTTTCGCGTATTTCGTGGTAAAAAAAAGGATTTCTCTGTGTCTTTGTGTCTCTGTGGTTAACTTGAGTTTTAATTTCGGAGGGCGATTATGAACCGTGAAATCATGGTGAGTTCGCAGATTGAAATGCGCGGGGTCACGAATCCGGCGGTGCTGGCGGCTATGCGCAAAGTGGAGCGGGATAAACTGGTGCCGGATGAAGAGCAGCCGGCTGCTTATGCCGACACTCCGCTGCCCATCGGGCAC
>CAIMFA010000797.1 GCA_903840185.1 uncultured Lentisphaeria bacterium
ACATCTTAAACATTCAAAATCCAATAAAATAGGGGGAGTACTAAGTTTTTAGGGTACTCCTGTTCAAATAAAAACTAAATCAAGGTCAAACCTGAAACATAAAATGGGGCAGGACTTTGACAAAACCCAAAAGAGGGTACAGGGTGTCCAGAATGGGGTTTGGTGTAGCCCCGTCCGTGTCGGACGGAAAGGTTCGGAACACCTCTCACAGAGCGAGAGCGCTACAACCGAAAGACATTCTGCACAAGGCTGTCCAAAATGAGGCTGACAGGTGTCCAAAATGTAGAGAGCGTGACTGGTGATTTGTAAATAGTTAAAATCTTTGTGCCTTTGTGTCTTCGTGCGAGAATGGATTTAAAATGGTTCTGCACACGGGTGTGTCCAGAATGAGCGCACAGGGTGTCCAGAATGGGTACAGACAATTGAAAATGGAAAATGGAAAGTTGAAAATGAGAAAACACAAAACATTACGTTCAACGACTCTCTAAATCCTCGGAGTGGCTGTCCAAAATGAGCTTGCAAGGTGTCCAAAATGGAGAAGTGGAAATTCTAAAGTTCTAAAAATCTAAAGTTCTAGAGTTTGATAAAACAGGGAAACAAAAACATTATGTTCAAAAGGCCTCTAATTTCTCGGAGTGGACTCTCCAAAACCATAAAAAGATTTCTCTGTTCCCTGCTAACTCTCGGGTTAGTCCCGCTACTTCGGGATGCCTTTGTGGTTATGTATTGTCTAAAATGGCAGACATGCGATGGCGGGATCATGCATTTTGCTGAGAAAACTTTTGCCGGAATCAGCAATACCGTTTGCAGTATGGGGTTTTTGGTAATATTTTTTAGAGTTTAAATCACAATGCAACGGAGTATGAATTGAATAAAATTATTAAAATAACGGTCGGACTCAAAGAGCGTTCCTACGATATTATTACCGGACAGGGTATTCTCAGCAATGCCTCAGAATATCTTGCGCCATTTGTCAAAGGGCGTAAATGCCTGCTGCTGACGGATTCCAACGTCGGCCCGCTTTACGCGGAAAAAGTCGCTGAAATGCTTATCGCGGCCGGCGCTGAAGCATTTACTTTCCCGTTTCAGGCGGGTGAAGAAAACAAGACGCTGGAAACCGTCGGCGGCATCTGCAGTCATGCCGTAAAATGCGGCCTCGACCGTTCGTCGCTGATTATCGCGCTCGGGGGCGGCGTATGCGGCGATATTGCCGGGTTTGCTGCGGCGATCTACATGCGCGGCATCAATTTTATCCAGATTCCTACCACGCTGCTGGCGGCGGTGGATTCGAGTGTCGGCGGCAAAACCGGAGCGGATCTGCCTGAAGGCAAGAACCTGATCGGCGCGTTCTGGCAGCCGAAGCTGGTGCTGATGGATCCGGAAGTGTTTGCCACGCTGCCTCTTAAAGAGATCCGCTGCGGCCTGGCGGAAGTCGTCAAATACGGTGTGATCATGGATGCCCCGCTGTTTGCGAAACTTGAAGAGAATACGGATAAATTAAATGCGGTTGATCTGGAATTTTACACTGAAATAATCGCCCGGTGCTGTGAATTGAAAGCGAAGGTTGTCGCCGCGGACGAACGCGAAGGCGGACTGCGCGCGATCTTGAATTACGGTCATACTTTCGGGCACGCGGTCGAACTGGTCTCAAATTTCACTCTCGCTCACGGCGAAGGTGTGGCAGTCGGCATGAACATGGCGGCGGAACTGGCCGTCCAGGCCGGATTGCTTGACCGGGCCGTTGCAGTCAGACAGCGGAAATTGCTGGAAAAACTCGCGCTGCCGTGCACGCTGCCTCCCGGCGGCGATCCGGAGCAGATTTACACAGGTATGCTGAAAGACAAGAAAAAAGTAGGCAGCCGCCTGAACCTGATTATTCCGCTGGACATCGGGAAAGTCGAAATCAAAAGCGGGTTTGAGCCTGCCGATATCATCAAAGCCATCAGGTGCTGCTGTGAATGACCGTGAAGCCTGCATTGTTTTAAATATGATCTCCGGCATCGGCTCCGCCCGGATGCAGGCGCTGTTGAACCGCTTCGAGACTCCGGCCAATATTTTTGAGCAGCCGTCCGCCGGCATCGCCGGGGTCAAAGGCATCGGTCAGGAACTGGCCGATAAAATCGCCGGCTGGCGCAATGAGATTGATCTTCACGGCGAGCTGGAAATGGCGGATAAAGGCGGCGCAAAGATTATTACGGTGGTGGACAGCGAATATCCGGCCATACTAAAAGAGATTTATGATCCGCCGATCTGCCTTTATGTCAGGGGAATACTGCCGGATTTCAGCGCCAACACTCTCGCGGTGGTTGGTTCCAGGCGGATGACCGCTTACGGCAGAAAGATGACGACCCATCTGACCGAAGCCGCCGTTTATGCGGGTTGGAAAATCATTTCCGGCCTGGCTTACGGCGTGGACGCTGTGGCGCATCAGGTCGCGGTCGATTTGAAAGGCATCACCGTAGCGGTGCTCGGAGGCGGCCTGGCGCGGGTGCATCCGCAGGACCATGTACCGCTGGCCAGAAGCATTGTGGAACATAACGGCGCGCTGATCAGCGAATATCCGATGCGGTTTCCGGTCAGCCGCCAGTCTTTCCCCCGCCGCAACCGGATCGTGTCCGGCCTGAGCCGGGCGGTGCTGGTGGTGGAGGCCGGAGTGGACAGCGGCGCGCTGATAACCGCCGCGACCGCGCTGGAGCAGGGCCGTTCGGTGTTTGCCGTTCCCGGCATGGTGGATAATCCGCAGGCGCGCGGCTGCCACAAACTGATCAAGGAAGGGGCGAAACTCACCGAGGATTTCGAAGATATTATACAGGATTTTGAATTTCTGCCGGGTTTCGGCGCGGTGAAGGAACAGCAGCATGAATATATGGACGAATCCGGCGAAGATGATGCAACTCCTCCCATGCCGGATACGTCCGGCATGTCCGAAGAGGAGCAGAAGATCATCCGGGCGCTGGCACTGGAAAACAAGTCTTTCGACGCGCTGTCGTCAGAGACCGGCATTGCCGCCGGCACCCTGCTGGGAACACTGATGAAGATGGAGATCAAAAAGCAGGTTTCGCAAAGCCCCGGAAAAATCTACTCGCTGCGCCGCTGATGATATAATTCCATAAATAATGCTGTAGGATGAAGAAATAGGATGACTGAACTTAATGACATAATAAGCTGGGTCATGGCGGAGGCCGATGCGATGCCGGTTGACGCAAACGTCATGGACTATCTCGATGTACCCCCGCGACGCGCATGGATTTCTTCTGGCCCGTGCTCATGGAGTGGAAACAGTCGGAAAGGCAAGCACATTTTTCAAGCAGAAACAAACGCTCCCTACTTGCTGGTGATATGGCGCAGCCATGGAGGAGTATGGACCAGACCTCGTTCCTTGGCAATGGTCATAAAGGCGAGTGACTGGACTATTCTTTTCTCGCAGGAAAAAGGCGATAGCACAATCTCCATCACGCAAAACAACGAAAAAATCGGAGAGATTCAGGATGGTCGCAGAAGATATGGCAAAGTGATTTGTTCGGAAAAACTGTGGTGCGAATATTCTGTCAGATTTTGGGAGCCGAAGTGGGTGGAATACCATTTTGCTGATGGGAATATTGTCAAAGGCGGATATTGCTACAACGGATCCGCAGCTTTTGTTCTACCGGAGGATTCAGGACTGGTAAAAAGTATGCAACCTCAGGATCTTCAATTGTTCATTGGAGTCAAGGCATGGTATCAAACAAGTTGGTGCGCTCCGGGAGAATAAAAAGGCTCGCTGCGCCGCTCATGAAGCTCAGACTGCGCCGCAATGGAGCAGATAAATACCCCAGTAGGCCAGCGCCGAACATATCGCGGTCAGTGGAATTGTCAGCACCCATGCCCACAGAATCCGGCGGGCGGTACCCCAGCGAACGGACTTGGCCCGTTCCGCTGTTCCCACTCCCATGATTGAGCTGGCGATAACGTGCGTGGTTGAAACCGGAATACCGAAGTGGGCAGTACCCATCAGTACCATCGAAGCCGCCGATTCGGCGCAGAATCCTTCAATGGAACGGATCTTGGTTATCTTGGTGCCCATCGTTTTGACGATGCGCCAGCCGCCGAACATGGTGCCCAGGCCGATTACGGCATAACATGAAAAAGCGACCCAGCCTTTGATTTCCAGGTTTGTTGCGCTTCCTCCGCATACCAGCGCCATTGAAATGACGCCCATCATTTTCTGCGCGTCATTGGTACCGTGACCGAGGCTGTAACAGGAGGCGGAACACAACTGCATATAGCGGAATACCTTGCTGGATTTATTGTAAGGCAGTTTCCGGAACAGATTTAAAACAATCAAAGTAACGACCATCCCGCCGAGCATCCCGAGCATCGGGGCAATGATAATAAAGGCGATAATCGGCAGAATCCCGACCACTTCCAGCCGTCCGTTGTGTATTGCCAGGCTGCCCATGTAGATGATTTTAGGTCCGGCCGCCGCGAGCCCGGCGCCGATCAGGCCGCCGACCAGGGCGTGACTGCTGGAGGACGGCAGCCCGAACAGCCAGGTTATGATATTCCATAAAATAGCGCCAAGCAACGCGCCAAGCAGCAGCAGCAGCTTTGATTCCGGCGTCGGCAGTATGTCCAGGTTGATAATGCCGGAACTGACCATTTTAGCAATGGCGTGGCCAAAGGTGAAATAACCGATGAAGTTTGCCAGTCCCGCAAGAATAACCGCCTGCAGCGGAGTAAGCGTTTTAGCCACAACTACCGTCGCGATCGAGTTTGCGGCGTCATGAAAACCGTTCAAAAAATCGAACGCCAGCGCCAGCACGATCACCAAAATCATTAATATCGCCAATGAGGTCATTTCTACTCCAGGATGGATTCGTTATTCAACCGTGTTTTATCTTGATGCCGCGGACCAGCTTGCCGATGTAATCAATGCTGTCCACCACTTCCTCCAGCAGCTCGTACAGTTCTTTCAGCTTGGTCATTTCAATGGTCTGGTAGTTATCATCCTTGCAGAACAGATCCGCCATGCAGTTGTGGAACAGGTCATCCGCCTGTTTTTCCAGATGGTGCATTGCGTCAACTTTTTTCCGCACCTGTTTTCTGGTCCGGAGTTCATGCACCAGATCAGATTGCAGTTTGGCGCTGGCGGCGATGATTTCCGCAAATTTGCATACATTCAGCGGCATTTTGCGGATATTGTAAAATTCAATTTTCCGGGAAACCCCTTTCAGGATATCCAGGGAAAGGTCCATATTCATGGCCAGAGTATGAATGTCTTCACGGTCAAGCGGAGTGATAAAGGTGCCGCCCAGCTCCTCGATGATGGTTTCCTCGATATTGTCGCCCTTCTGCTCGTAATCTCTGATTGCGTAAAGACGCTTCTTGATTTCCTCTTCGGACAGGCTTTCAATATGAACGATCAGGTCGCTCAGCGCATTGCTGCTGTTCAGGATGAAGTCACTCATCTGATCCAGGTAATCGAAAAATTTGGTTTCGCGCGGAAGCAGCAGATCCAGCAGATTAAATTTCATCTTTAAAATTCCTTGTTATAGTATAACTTTTGACTTCAAATATCAGTAAAACAACTTTCTGTAAGCATCTTCCACAGAGGAACGCCCGACGGCTTCATAAGTTCTGCCGTCAACCAGTTTTATGTTGTCACGGTTCGGAACCGTGCCGCGTTCAGTCTTTTCCATCCTGATTGTCACCGGGAATTTGGCTTTCGGCGGTTTGATGGTTTTGATTTTTTTGATCGCTTCAATTGTCTTTTTTTCAATCAGTTCATGGGCTTTGACGGCGGAAAGCATTCTGGCGGCCTGACAGCCCAGCCCTTTCTTTACCTGACAGGTGATGACTTCCGGATGGAACAATGCGGCTTCCTCGCAGAGTTTGTCGTCGCCGGAGGTCATGATTACAGGAATGCCTTTATCGGCGGCAATCAAAGCGTCAAGGCCGAATTCCCCGGTTTTTTTACCGTTAATCCAGATATTCTGGATTTCACGGGAGGAATAGGAGTGCTCCAGGAGACCTTCGAATGTTCCGGCCATGGCATGGTAGCCAAGCAGAATCAAGCCGGCGGAACCGGCAATCTCCGGAAAACGGTTCCGGTAACCGTGTCCCTGGATCAGTTCAGCCCTGGGATCAAGATATTCCCAGAGAATATTACTTCCTGACGAATGCCCGTCGCAAACGATTACTTCAGTTGCTCCGGCCTTGAAACAGCCTTTGATGCAGGCATTGATGTCCTGGGTCAGCAGCTTCTGGCCAAGCTGGTAGTTTGCGTTGTCTGCAAGCACAAAAGAACTGCCGCTGATACCGCTGATGCCTTCCATGTCGGCAAATATATATATTTTCATTCTAAACCCTTTTTAATAAAAGATAAATAATTTTCAAATAATTAATATATACCCGTTTAATGCTAAAAGCAAAGGTGAAATTGAGGTTGAACCGGCATTTGTGGAGTAGCCTTTGGCTGCGGATTGCGCATAATTTTAGCATTTTTCAGTATTTGGATTTTGCCCGCGATTTTTCCGGATTATATTATTATGCCAACGTTAGCGTAACTCTCCTGGCGTTTGCAGTTGCGAGGGCTTGGGCATAGCTTTCAGGAAGCGAGCCGATGCCGTATCAGCATACTGCGAGGAGAAGCTGACGCCGGAGATATGCCCGGACGGCGCAACCCGCAGGGGTGAACTGTATTTGGCTGTTTTTGTATTTTTTATTAATGATTAGCAAAATGTATTGTTCAACTGCAAATGTCAGGAAAAAATGGAGATGTTAAAATGAGCTTTCTTGGAGACAGCTATCTGATCGGCAATGATGCCGGTATGAAAATTTACGCGGGAATAAAATCCCTGCCGATTCTTGACCCGCACAACCATGCGAATGTCAAGGAAATCGCCGCCAACTGCAACTATCCCAACGCCTGGCAGCTGTTTGCCGCCACTGACCATTATGTATGGGAAGTGATGAGAAAATGCGGAGTCGCGGAGGAATATCTGACCGGTTCCAGGTCGCCGGAGGAAAAATGGCTGAAAATGGCGTCGGTCTTCCCGGATGTGGCCGGCAACCCGGTCTACGAATGGATCCATCTGGACCTGCGCCGCTACCTTGGAATCAATACGCTGCTTGGACCGGACACCGGCAGGGCTCTATGGGAACAGGTGAACAGCGTGCTGGCCCGTCCCGATAAACGTCCGCTGCAGCTTCTGCAGCAGATCGGCGTTGAAGCCATGTGCTCGACCGATGACCCGGTTGATATGCTGGAAGAACACGGCGTAGTGAACCGCGCCGCCGGAAAAACGCTTATCCGCCCGACCTGGCGTCCGGATAAAGCCATGAAAATATTCGCTCCCGGCTGGCGGGATTATATCGGCAAAGTCGGCGAACGTTTCGGCATCAGCATCAAGTCGGTGAAAGACCTGATCGCGGCGCTGCAGCTTTCCCACGACTATTTTGCAATTCACGGCTGTGTCGCCAGCGATCACGGCATTGAAGTGCCGCCGTCGGCCGCCGCCACTTTTGAGGAAGCCGATGCGATATTCCGCAAGGCCGTGAACGGCGATGCCGTATCCTGCGCCGAAGTCGGGGTTTACATGAGCTATTTCCTGGATGAAGTCGCCGAAATGAACGCGGCTAAAGGCTGGGTCTGCCAGCTGCACATGGGCGCGGTCCGGGATGTCCGTGACACGCTGTTCCGCAGTCTCGGCCCGGATGTCGGCGGCGATATCAGCAATCATTTCCAGGACCATATGCCCGCGCTCATCAAGTTCCTGAACCGTTTTGACGGCCGGCTGAAAGTGGTGCTGTACTGCCTGGAACCCGGACATCAGGCGACACTGGCGACGATTTCCCGCGCTTTCGGCGAAAAAGTCCGGCTCGGTTCCGCCTGGTGGCTGTGCGATACTCCGGTCGGCATGAAACGCCAGCTGGAATACATCGGCTCGGTGGATCTGCTGTCAAACTTCGCAGGCATGGTGTCCGATTCCCGCAAACTGCTCTCCTACGGCTCGCGTTTCGAGATGTTCCGGCGCATCCTTTCCGGAGTGCTGGGTAAAATGGCGGAAGACGGCCAGATGCCGCAGGAAATCGCCGAAAAACTGGCCGTGAAAATGGCCTACAGCGAACCCAAAAAGTTCTTCGGCCTCTGATTGTTCAGCACATATTTCATATACTTCCGGCGGGCAAAACTGCCCGCCGTTTTTTTGCCGATTTTCAGCCGGGAAACTTTCTTTTTCAGAAACAATGTGTATTGTTTGTGAGGAGTATGAACTTGAGGTCACAAATTGTGGTCTCAAA
>CAIMFA010000798.1 GCA_903840185.1 uncultured Lentisphaeria bacterium
GTCAGGAGTCAGAAGTCAGAAGTCAGAAGTCAGAAGTCAGAAGTCAGAAGTCAGAAGTCAGAAGTCAGAAGTCAGAAGTCAGAAGTCAGAAGTCAGAAGTCAGAAGTCAGAAGTCAGAAGTCAGAAGTCAGAAGACAGTATAAACAGAAGACAGCTCCAGTAGAGCGAAATATTAATAGTCAGGAAACAGATAGAATGAAAATACATCCATTAATTGAAAAAGCTTATTCCGTGCTGGACGGGGCGGAATTGTCGAAGCCTGAAGCCCTGGCGCTGGCGGAGAATATACACGGCTGCGATCTGCCCGACCTGCTGTCGCTGGCCAATAAAGTCAGAGAGAAATATGCCCCCGGCATGTACTGCTGCTCAATTCTCAATGCAAAATCCGGAGAATGCCAGCAGAACTGCAAGTTTTGTGCCCAGTCGGCGCATCACAATACCAATATTGAGACCTATCCGCAGTTAGATACGGAGGAAGTCCTGAAAGCGGCCCAGCGGGCCTACGACTCCGGGGTGCGCTCTTTCGGCTATGTGACCAGCGGCTACGGCTATCTGGAACCCGATGACGAGTTCAACCGCATTCTGGAGGCGCTGGATCTCATGCGCGTCCGCTTCCCGGACATGCAGTTATGCGTTTCCGTCGGCATTCTGAGCAGGGAAACCGCCCGGCTGCTGGCGGAACATCACACCGGACGCTACAACATGAACCTTCAGACATCGCCGAAAAGATACGGCGAACTGATTGCCGATTCCCATACCATCGAAGAAAAGATCCAGACCATCAAGTATTTACAGGAATTCGGCGTTAAAATCTGCTGCGGCGGTATTATCGGGCTCGGGGAAAACTTTGAGGACCGCATTGACATGGCGCTGGCGATCCGCGACCTGAATATTGAAGGCATCCCGCTGAATGTACTGCTGCCGATCCCCGGAACGCCGCTCGAAAACACCCCGCCAATGGCCGCGGCCGATGTTGCCAAAACGTTTGCCCTGTTCCGCCTGATCAATCCGTCCAAACAGATAAAATTCGCCGCCGGACGCGAGACCGTCATGAAGGATTTCCAGGCGCTGCTGATGCTTTCCGGCGCTAACAGCCTGATGACCGGCGGTTACCTGACGACCCGCGGCAGAAGCGTCGAAGAAGATAAAAAATTTATCTCGGAACTCAACAAATTCAGTTCCGCCAGATAACCGCACTACCGGAGGGGGTACAGTCATGAACTTTTACGAAACGCTTAAAACTGAACTTGACCAGCTTCAGGATCAAGGCCAGTTCCGGGAACTCAGGAACATTTCCTACCGTTCCGGTAAAGCTTTTCTTGAAGGCAAAGAACTGCTGAATCTTTCCTCCAATGATTATCTGGGGCTGGCCGCCAGAGCAGACTTGCGCGAGGAGTTTTTCGCTCCGCTGTGCAATCACAAAAACGCGGAGACCTTCAGCATGACCGCCTCGTCGTCCCGGCTGCTCACCGGCAATCACCCGGGATACGCCGCGCTGGAAAGTCAACTCAGCCGCCTTTACAACGGCCGCGCCGCGCTGGTGCTGAACAGCGGCTATCACGCCAATATCGGCATCCTGCCCGCGCTGACCGGTTCCGGCGATTTGATTCTGTCGGATAAATTAAACCATGCCAGCATTATTGACGGCATCCGGCTGTCTGAAGCCGCTTTCAAACGCTACGGGCATCTGGACTATGATCAACTGGAGAAGATACTGGCGGAAAAAGCCTCCTCATATAAGCGTATTTTTATCATTTCGGAGTCGGTTTTCAGCATGGACGGCGATATCGCCGACTTAAAGCGGCTGGTCGGGATCAAGCAGCGCTATAACGCAGTGCTGCTCGTTGACGAAGCCCACGCCGCCGGAGTATTCGGCGCGAAAGGCTGCGGCATCTGTGAAGAAACCGGGCTGATTGATGAAATTGATATTATCATCGGCACTTTCGGCAAAGCCTTGTGTTCGGCAGGCGCCTATGCCATTATGCGGCCGGTCGTGCGGGATTACCTGATCAACAAAATGCGCCCGCTGATTTTCACCACCGCTCTGCCCCCGGTTACAGTCAACTGGACCAGCTTCATTCTCAGCCAGGCCGTCACCATGAACGCCAGGCGGCGGCAGCTGCAGGAGCTTTCCGCAAAATTCCGGGCGGCAATCAAAGAAAAAGGCTACAAGACCGGCGGCAGTTCCCAGATTGTTCCGCTGATCATCGGCGATAACATGAAAACTATCGAACTCGCGGAGAAGCTGCGCAATAACGGGTTTTTGGTGTTCCCGGTGCGTCCGCCGACGGTGCCGCAGGGAACTTCGCGGCTGCGGTTCTCATTGTCCGCGAACATGAACTGGGATGAACTCAAAGGAGTGCTTGATTTGCTATGATGGCAAAATGGATAAACTGGTCCGGCTCTGCCGACCTGCTGATATTTTTCAACGGCTGGGGCATGGACGCCAGACCGTTTGCCCGGCTGGATTCAAGCAAACTTGACGTCCTGATGTTTTACGATTATTCCAATCTGGATATGCTTTGTGATATTACGGCATTGACGCAGGAGTATTCAACGTGTCATCTGGCGGCCTGGTCGCTGGGCGTATGGGCCGCCGCCAGCGCGTTGTCAGGCCGGCAGATTAATTTCTCGAACACAACCGCGATCAACGGTACCCTTCAGCCGGTTGATGCTGAGCATGGCATCGCGCCCGAAATCTTTCAGGGAACGATTGACTCATGGGACGCCGTCACCAGAAAGAAATTTTACCGCAGAATGTGCGTTTCACTGGAAAAAACCGCCGCATTTTACGCCTCGGAACCGGAACGCGACGCCGACAGCCAGAAACAGGAGCTGGCGGCCATTCAACAGAATGTTTTACAGCAATCACCCCCGTTCTGCAACAATCCTTTTAAACGTGCTGTAATAGGGCTTGAAGACCGGATATTTCCGGCAGCGGCGCAGGAAAAAGCCTGGGCTGCCGCCGGAATTCCCTGCAAGGTAACCGCCGCGCCGCACTATCCTTTTTCCGGCTTGCGCCACTGGAAGGAGCTGATTGATTTTGAGCAGAATTAACAAAGCGCTGGTCTCCCGGCGTTTTGCCGGCAGCATTGACTCATACCCGGCCAATGCCGTAGTCCAGGGGGAAACCGCCCACGGACTGATTGCGGCATTGAAAGCTGAATCCGGCAGCCGCTTCGACGCTGTTTTTGAAGTCGGCTGCGGCACCGGCCTGCTGACCGCGCTTATCGCGCGGGAGCTCCAGTACCGTAAACTGACAGTCAATGACCTGGTGCCGGACTGTCGCAGCAGCATCGCCAAAATCACCGATTGCGAGTTCATTGCAGGCGATATTGAGACCGTCGCAGAACTGCCGTGTCCTGTGGATCTGGTCATTTCCAATGCCACCTTCCAATGGCTGACCTGCCCTGAAACGGCATTTGCCCGGTTTGCCGGAATCATGCCGTCCGGCGGAGTTCTAGCTTTCTCGACATTCGGCCCCGAAAACCTCAGGGAAATCGCCGCCATTACCGGCCACAGCCTGGTCTACCGCTCGATACCCGATATCCGTAAAATGCTGATCGCCGATTTTGAGATCAAAGCGATTGCCGAACAATCCTGCTCGATGGTTTTCAACGCCCCGCTGGAAGTACTGGAACACCTCCGAAAAACCGGAGTTACCGGCGTCAGCAGTAAAATTTGGACAAAATCGGTTTTAAAAAACTTTATTAACGGTTATATTGACCGCTACAGCGTCACCGGCGGCGTAGTTCTGACTTATCACCCGATTCTGGTAATCGCCGTAAAGCGCTGAGCTTAAAAACTTTTAAGGATTGCGTATGTCAGTATACTTTATTTCAGGAATAGATACCGCGGCCGGAAAATCCGTTGCCGCCGGCATGCTGGCGAAATACCTGATTTCGACCGGAAAAAAGGTCATCACTCAAAAACTGGTGCAGACCGGATGTGAAGGCATTTCCGAAGACATTCAGACTCACCGGACAATCATGGGCCTGCCGCTGCTGCCGGAAGACACATCAGGCCTGACATGCAGTTACATTTTCAAATTTCCCGCCTCGCCGCATCTGGCCGCCGGCCTGGAAAAACGGACTGTCGATCCGGCAGTTATCTCTGCGGCAACCAGTCGTCTGGCGGAAATCTATGACATTGTTCTACTCGAAGGCGCGGGCGGACTGAGCGTTCCATTGACCCCGGATGTGCTCACCGCGGACTACCTTGAACAGAAGCAATATCCGCTGATTCTGGTGTGTTCAGGCAGGCTAGGCAGTATCAATCATGCGCTCCTCTCACTGGAAACCGCCCGTCACCGGAATATTCCGGTCGCGGGGATAATCTACAACCTTTTCCCCGCCGCCGACCCGGTCATTACCGCCGACACCCGGCAAGTGCTGCGGCGCGGCCTGAAACGCTTCGGCTACCCGGAATCTATAGTTGACATGCCGGCAATACCCGATCTGAATAACGCCGGAATAATTGACTTTTCAACGCTTTTCAAAGGAGACGGCAATGAATGAGATGGACGTCCGCAAACTGATTGAGTTCGACCGCAAACATCTGTGGCATCCCTACTCCTCAATGACCAATCCGCTGTCGGTATATCCGGTGGCCTCCGCCCACGGCGTTAAAATCCGTCTGGCCGATGGTATGGAACTGATTGACGGCACCTCCTCATGGTGGTCCGCCGCCCACGGTTACAACCACCCCAAACTCAATGACGCCATCAAACGTCAGCTGGAGAAGATGGCACATGTCATGTTCGGCGGACTCACCCACGAACCGGCGGTAAAGCTGGGGGAAAGACTCATCCGCATGACTCCGGAACCGCTGCAAACCATCTTCTATTCCGATTCCGGTTCAGTCAGCGTGGAAGTGGCAATTAAAATGGCCTTTCAGTACTGGCTGGCACGCAATCACAGGAACAAGACGAAAATCATGACAGTCCGCTCCGGCTATCACGGCGACACCTTTGCCACCATGGGCTTGTGCGACCCGGTGGACGGCATGCACAAGCTGTTCCAGGGCATGCTGCCGGAAAATATCTTCTCGGAAACTCCGCGCTGCAAATTTAAAGATCCGTGGGACGATAGCTATATCAGCGATATGCAGGCCCAGATTGAAAAACACCACGGCACCATCGCCGCCGTAATCATCGAACCCATCGTCCAGGGCGCCGGCGGCATGCGCTTCTATTCCCCCCACTACCTCCGCCGTCTGCGGGAAATCTGTTCTGAATACAATATCCTGCTGATTTTTGATGAGATAGCCACCGGCTTCGGACGCACCGGCAAGCTTTTCGCCTGTGAACATGCCGGGGTGTCTCCGGATATCATGTGCGTAGGAAAAGCCCTCACCGGCGGGTATATGACTCTTGCCGCCACAATCACCACGCGTCAGGTATCAGATACTATTTCCAGCGGTATGCCTGGAGTGTTTCTGCACGGCCCTACATATATGGCCAACCCGCTGGCCTGCGCAGTCGCCTGCGCCTCGCTTGACCTGCTCGAAGAATACAACTGGCAGGAAAAAGTTCTGGCAATCGAAAAGCAGATGAAAGAGCAGCTTGAACCGGCCAGGCACCTTCCCGCCGTAGCCGATGTCCGGGTGCTTGGAGCCATCGGCGTCATCGAAACCAGAGAGCCGGTCAAGGTGGCGGAAATCCAGTCAAAGTTCGTATGGGAGGGCGTCTGGATCAGGCCTTTCGGCAAACTGATTTACCTGATGCCCCCATTTATCATATCCCCCGACGAACTGTCAAAACTGACCGCTGCCGCCGTCAAAGTCGCCGGAATGATCAAAAATTGACAGATAACCGGAAAATTAGAAAAAACAGTAATATTCACGCTTGCATTTCCTGAAAATTAAAGTATCTTTTTGACCTGCTGATGAAAAGTAACTGTTTCATCGTTGAATGGGGCATTAGCTCGGTTGGCTAGAGCGCCACACTGGCAGTGTGGAGGTCAAGGGTTCAAGTCCCTTATGCTCCACCATTTTACCCTCAATAAAGCCTATTTTGTACCATTTAGTACCGTTTTCGACTTGCAAGCCCCCTAAAACCGGCTATATTCAGTCAAATCAGATATTTCTTAACTTGTGAGGGAGCTATGGCTAAAAAAAGTGTTAAACTGGACATCGGAACCATATATACCAAAGGTTCTGACGGAACCTATTTTTTCAGATATCAGATTAACGGCCAAAGAAAAGCCGTCAGCTTAAAGACTAAAAATCAGGATGAGGCAATCACCGAGGCGAAAAAGCTTATTCCCGTAGTCAAGGGAACAACTTTAGATGTTATTTCAGCCCATGTCAAACATGCCAGGGGTTTGGCTTCCAAAAAGAAATCACTTCTGCTCAACCTCGCCTGGGATAAATACTCTGAGCATCCTGATCGAGCCACTCCGGCAACCGTACATGAACAGGAATCATACAAATCAACTTTTGATGAATTTATAAAATTTGTATCCAATGAATCTATGGAAATGCGTGACGTTACCCCGGAAATTACCGATAAATTTGCACAGCATTTAAGAAAAACTCAAATCTCTGTGTCCACTCACAATCGCAAAATTAAAAGAATAAGAAAAATCTTTCAGGTGTTAAGCGAATATCGGGACGATAACAATCCATTCACCGCTAAATCACTCATGAGAAAAGACAGGGAAGAACAGGAAAACGAAGTCCGGCGGTTGTCTTTTACCAGAGAGCAGGAACAAAAGTTGTTAGAAGTGCTTGAAGACAACAAACACAAGGTTATGCATAAACCGGAAATAAAAGTTATCTATTATCTGGGGATGTTTACCGGACAAAGATTTAAAGACTGCGTGTTGTTGCGCTGGGACAAAGTGGATTTAAATCGCAAAAGAATCTGGGTTAAGCAGTTCAAAACTGGCAGTGAAGTAACCATTCCCATCGCTAACAAACTCATGGATGCATTACTGGAAGCGCAAGCCTGGAAACGGAATGAATATGTATGCCCAGAAGTTGCTGATCGATACAGAAAGGTGGATAAAAACGGCAAGAATACGGGTAATACTCTTGTTAATATTGACGCTTTAAGGGTCATCAAATGGATCGGTTTGAAGCCATCAGTAGAAGTGCCAGGACGCAAAAAGAAAGTCACGATATACGGCTTTCATTCCTTGAGACATAGTTTTGCTTCTCATTGTGCGGAAGCTGGCGTTCCAAAGGCAGCGGTAATGTCAATCCTCGGAACCAACTCCGAAATCGTTGACAAGTATTATACGCATATAGGCGAAGAAGCCCAGGAAAAGGCAATCATGGCCATTACAGGTAATTTTACTACCGTTTCAGCGCAAGAACGCATAAACAAAGCACTGACAATTATCGATAGCTTAAAGAGCAAAAATAAAGCTATGTTGGAAATTGAAAAAGTTCTGCGAGGAAATTGAAGATTACTTTACTAATTTTTTGAGCGCCAACTGTGCTTCATCACAGCCCTGTTTCGCAGCTTTACGATACCATTTAACCGCTTCGGTTTTATCCTTGATAACACCTTTGCCATACCGATAACATTCCGCAAGGACAAACTGCGCGTCTGACATTCCCTGTTCTGCTGCTTTGCGATACCATTTTACAGCCTCGGTGTCATCTTTGCAAACACCTTCGCCTTGAGCATAACATAGACCAAGATAAAGCTGTGCTCTTGCATCGCACTGTTCAGTAGCTTTGCGGTACCATCTAACTGTTTCAACTTTATCCTCGGTTACGCCATCACCGTCGGAATAACACCATGCAAGAGCAATCTGTGCATCCGCATTGTTCTGTTTGGCGGCTTTGTGAAACCATTTAACAGCTTTGGCCTGATCTTTAGTAACGTCGTTACCGATTAAATAGCACTCCCCGATATAAAACTGAGCTTTCGCATCACCCTTTTCTGCTGCTTCAATCCATTTGTCAAGGCTCATTTTAATATCTCCTGATAACGCTGATCGGATATAAATCTAACAATATAAAACGCCAATACCATAGAAAATAACTTGATGCAATGATCAAGTCAAATTGCTTTTGTGAATATTTTCTACCCGACTCATCAAGCCTGTTTACAAATTTGCAC
>CAIMFA010000799.1 GCA_903840185.1 uncultured Lentisphaeria bacterium
CGGTTGTATTTTTCCGCTCCTCCTTCCGGCGATATTCATATCGCCCGTCAGTCAGATCAAAAAAATCCAATCCACAATCCTATTCATCTATAAGTTGAATTTTCAACCGCGCAGAGTATTATAATAATAACTGCGAAATCCATAAAAAACGGGAATTGAATATGAACTACAGAAGCAGACTATTTTATCTGGGCCTGAACATGCTGGCCCCAGGAATCGGACAAATTGCGTTGAAATGGTACTTCCGCGGAATACTTGAACTGCTGCTGTTCATGATCGCTTTCGCCTGGGGTTTTATGGAACTCCTGCTGCCGTTGATTCAATATTATACGAGTGAACTTCCACCGGAACTTCATATTAATGTCGTACCATTGCTGATAGCGGTTGCCGCGGCAATACTGGTATGGCTGTGGAGTCTGGTTGAAATTATTCTATTCTACAATCCGCCAGCCGGCCAGGACAAAGATAAAGACCAGGGCGAACAGGTCAAGTAATAACCCGCCGGAGAGCTGGAACTATGTCTAAAATGCTTGTCTGTCTGATCATATCTCTGCTGACTGCGGGATTTCTCTATGCGGCGGACAGTAAGCAGCCGAAGGATTCCGAATACAAAGGTCTTAAGATCAGAAATGCGGACAGTGACAAAGACCGTTCCAGAGTCGTAGACTCTAAAGATAATATCATTATCGAGAATAACGCTGCGGTAGATCTGCTGGAAAATACCCCGGCAGACAGCTTCGCGGCACGGATTGCGGACAAAGGCAAAAGTTTAGAATGGAAGCCGAAATGGTATTTTGAAGGGGCAGGCGGCCCGCGTCTGCCGGATGCAGGATTCAGTCCGGACGGCAGTGTTCTGGCTATTGCCGAAGTTGCCGGAGCAACTGACGGACCGTTCAGCAGCAGGCTGGTGCTGATCAACACCTACAACAATAAATGTATCAGGATCGTCGAGATTCCGGAAACCAGAATCTCCCGGTTTATTTTACTGCCGGACACTGATTCCGCAGTCTGCATCCAGCAGCCGCAACCGTCGCTACGTCAGGATATCAAAGCCTTTACGCTTAATCTGAAAACCGGGGTCAAAGGTTCTGAAACAACGTCATTCAGCAGCAAAGTAACCGGGCTTACGGCGGTGCCGGACAACCGGCTCATGATAAATACTGCCGAATCAACCAAAATCTATGTTTTTGACCTGGCGAATCTTGCTCAGGACCCGGTTACGCTGGAAACTTCGTTCAAGGGTGGTCTGCTGGCGATGGCTGACGATGGCATCACTCTGGTTGCGGCGGGCAAAGGCAAGTTGTTGTTTTTCAACCTTACAAACGGTCAGAATACTCCATTCAGCGAAAAGGAGCTTCCCGCTGACTTCACTCCTGATCACATTGTGTTATGCAATAATAACGGCAGCCTGTTCGCGGCGTCCGCCGAAGGCAAGGATATCATCTGGGCCGGCACGGGCAAAGTCCGCACATTGGCTAAAAATGCCGGCAATATTCTGGTTTATGACAAGAAAAACAAACGTCTGCTGGCGGAGCTGGCGGTAAA
>CAIMFA010000800.1 GCA_903840185.1 uncultured Lentisphaeria bacterium
CGGAAAATACTGTAAAAAATAAGCTGGCCGATATGCCGTTTGAGCAGGCGCTCGAGAAACTCGAAAAAATGGTCGAGAAAATGGAAGAGGGCAATCTGCCGCTGGATAAGATGATTGACTGTTTTGAACAGGGAACCGCATTGGCGGCGCTGTGCAGACAGAAACTCGACAACCTGGAAAAGAAAATCGAACTGCTGGTGCGCGATGACGCAGAAGGCGGTAAGTGGGCGGAATTCGATGCCGGGTCTCCCCGGAAAGACGCCGCGCTGTCCAGCGCGGACACGGATGATTCGTCCAAACCATCCGGGGATCTGTTGTTTTAAGGTGGGCTTTGTCCGCAACCAGAAGACAGGGAGTCAGGGGGCAGAAGGAGTCAGAATGAACAGCCGGGGGAGAATATCCAATATCCAAGGGGGACAGCCGGGAGCCGGAAGCCGGAAGCCAAGTAGGTCAGTTTCGCCGAAACTGACTCAAAAGGCGGTTTTGGCAAAACCGCCCTACTCAGGAGTCAGAATAATACAGAAGACTGAAATGATGAATGGTGAGTGATGAACTGGTTTTAATGGCTGTGCTCCGTCACAACCGGGATTTGAGGATTTTTAGCACTTTAGCACTTTAGCACTTTAGAACTTTAGAACTTTAGAACTTTAGAGCTGGCTTGACAATGCATGACATTCTGAATAATGTGACCTGTCCGGTCAGCCTTGATGCGCTGACCATTCCGAAAGGCCTGCGGCTGCTGTCGCTGGCTCCGCATCCTGATGATTTTGATGCGGTCGCCGTTACCATGAAACGTCTTTTTGCCGCCGGAACGGAAATTTTCGTGGCGGTGGCTTCCTCCGGCGCCAGCGGCGTGGAGGATTCGTTCTGTACTCCGCCAACCATCCTTGAAAAAGCCCGCGCCAGAGAACTTGAACAGCGGCGCAGTTGTGAATTCTTCGGACTGCCGGACGACCATGTGCGCTTTCTCCGCCTGGAGGAAGATGCAGCTGGCAAGATCACGGATACGGAGTATAATTTCGCGGCAGTAGCGGCTGTTTTTAAAAAATTTTCGCCTGATCTGGTTTTTCTGCCGCACGGCAATGATACCAACTCTGATCACCGGCTGATTTACTCGATGCTTTCCAGACTGGGGCACAATGCCGGCCGCGCTTTTACCGCGTTCCTGAACCGCGACCCGAAAACTATTGCGTTGCGGATGGATGTATATACGGCATTCGGCGAAATTGATGCCGCATGGAAAGCGGAACTGCTCCTGTTTCATCAATCACAGCATACGCGCAACCTGAACACCAGAGGATATGGATTTGATGAACGGATATTGTCTGGAAACCGCGAGAATGCTCAACTCTACGGTATCAAAGACCACGCATACGCAGAGATTTTCGAACTGGAATTATTTCCCGGATAAGCATTCCGCCTCTATTTGAAACTCTTTTTAACCACAGAGACACAGAGAAATCATTTTTATCCACGAATGGCACTAATTATAGACGCGCAAGATAATCAGCTATCATTTTGTTTTTAATGTGCTATATTGTTATCATGGATATAAGAGATGCACGAACTATAGAAGCGGCGGCGTTGTACGAACGTCGTA
>CAIMFA010000801.1 GCA_903840185.1 uncultured Lentisphaeria bacterium
CCCATCCGGCTGCCTGACGCAGCCTTCCGCAAGCAGGATGCTTGCGCTACTTTCAACTCCCGCCTTTTGACTTCTGTCTGTTCCTTGTTGGATATTGAATATTCCGCCCCGGCTGTTAAAACTTGGACATTGGATATTCCGTGTTGGTTATTGGATATTGAGTTTTATCCTTGTCCTTGGTCCTTAGTCCTTGGTTCTTTGTCTACTGTCTACTGTCTACTGTCTTCTGAATTTATTCTGACTCCTGACTTCTGCTTTTTAATAGAAGTTGACAAAATTACTAATTAGTAAAAAGGAGATTTTTTATGTCGAACATCAACATTGTCAGTGTGGAAAGAGCCTTGAACAAACTCATCGCCGGAAAGATTGGATTAATTGTGGACAGGGAGATATTCCGCGGCTCTCTTCCCGCCGGGGCGGACGGATTTGCAGTTGCAATCATCAATGAAGAATTGCGCAATGAACCCGGTGAAAGAATTTTTACCGCCACCATCTACGGAAAAAGCCCGGACCGTGATTTTGTGATGCAGAAATTTATCGAATGCGCGGAAATTTTTCCGATGTACGGCGGTCCGGGAAAACTGGTTGATGAAACCGCAATAAGTTTTTATGCGATATTCAAAGTTTCCATGGATTTCGCCGCCATTCCCGATAACGGCAGAATCAAGACAGAAGGATTGCTGAAATTAAAAATCCGGTTTTAAGGTATTTTGAAGCTAAAATTGCCGGAACAAGTTGACAAAATCACTAATTAGTAAAAAGGGAATTTTTATGGAAATAGTACATCAGAAAAATATAAATTTCAGTATCGGCACTGACGGCGAAATTACCCGTACCGGCATCTGGCGCGTAAAGCCGGACGACGAAGTGAACATCGAGGAGAACCGCCCAGGTTTTCGACAGGAGGTTGAGGACTGGGCCGGAAAGATCGGTGATCCGTTCCGGCTGCCTGTCGCGGATCTGCAGGGGTATACCGAAGATACGGACTGCATTGTAACCGGAATCACATTCAATTCAGTCGAATTTTCCATCTATGATGTAACGTTTACCGGACATAAAAAACATCTGATTGCGGCGATGACAGGAGGTATTTCAGAAACTGTCAATGAGTTTGACGAGCGCGAAAAAAGCGCCGTCTGGCAGATTCACGCGGACAGTCTGGAAGGATGGCTGCCGAAGATTGGTGATACGCTCAGTTGGGCCGGCGCGGATTACCAGTGTGTCAGCATCAGCAGCCGGCAGCTGGCGTACCGCGAGTGGGAAGTAAAATTGACAGCCAGAGATATGTCAGTCCTGATGCTCGGCAATCCCGTTTTAAAACAAAATAATAATCTGGAGCGCTTCAGCAGCGCCAGATGGCGCGTCGGCAAAGACGCGATCGAAACTTTCCTGGCGGCACATGCGGTCAATTCCGCGGCGGAATGGGCGGGTGACGGCTATGTCGTAACCAGTGTCTCCTGCGAAACAAACGGCGTATCCGGCTATTATGTGATGCTCACCGCCAGGGATATGTCAGTCCTGATGCTCGGCAATCCCGCGTTCAAGCGCAACAGTAATTTTGAGAGCACTGCCAGCGCCGTCTGGCGCGTAAGCAGCAGCGCAATCGAAACTTTCCTGGCGGCGCACGAAATCAATAATGACGCTTCCGGCTGGGCTGGAGAAGGCTATTACGTTACTGAAATCTCCAGCCGGCCGGAAGGGGCGCAGGGATATCAGGTTACAATCGAAGCCGGACATGCGGGAGTCCGGAAGCTCGATGTGAAACGTCGCGAAATATTCGCCGGATACGATATTTCCGGCAACCCGAGACGCGAAATTACCTGGACTGCCCGCTGGCGGGTGCATCGCGACAATAAACAGGATTTTGAAAATATAACCGGTTCTTCCGCCGCGGACTGGGCGGAGGAGGGTTATATCGTCACGAGTGTTGATCCGTCCAGAGTCAGCGATATGGAATATGAATATATTGTGGAGGCGAAATCCCCGGAATTTTCCAATCTGGCCGCGATGCACTACAAAAACGACCGCACTAATCTGGCTTCCAGAATAGACGTGATGGTTGACAGCGGAACATTCATCCTGTCTGCGGAACAATGCGGATGGATCAGGAGCGATGACGGCAGATACGAGGAAATCGCAGACTGGGACTGCGATGCAAATTGCCCGTTTCAAAC
>CAIMFA010000802.1 GCA_903840185.1 uncultured Lentisphaeria bacterium
CTCTGTGGTAAAACTGTATTTGCCTTTTTTCGTGATTTTTCGTGCCTTTCGTGGTTAAGAAATTGTATTTCTCTGTGCCTTTGTGTCTCTGTGGTTAAAAAGTAGTCGCCAAAGACTGCAATATTCTCAAAGATTGCCTCTTCCGTGCTTCATGTATACTTGAATTTAATTCTGGAAATACTATAATAAGTTGAATTTGTATTTTAAAATATGACAAATCTCGTGCAGGCGTGAAAGGGCAAGCGTTTTGAAAAAGAAATTGACAGTTATTTCCATACTGCTGATATTGCTGCTTGCTATGACTGCTGTACTGATTATCTGCTCGGAACTTGGCTCGGATGAAAAAATATCCAATACTCCCCGTCTGAACAACGGACGCAAATGGAATATCGCCTATTTGCAATCCGGTGAAAACAGTCATAACGCTCAAATTCTGAAAGCTTTGGTTGACGGTCTGGCACAACTTGGATGGCTGAAGCCGGTAAACTGGGCAGGACTCGCCAAAGATGCCGGCTCCAGACAGTGCTGGAATTACCTCAGCAGCAATGTCAGCAGTGAATATCTTGTATTCGCCAAAGACGCATACTGGTCGTCCGAATGGCAGAACAGTCAAAGATTTCATAACCGCAAGGAAATACTAACGCGGCTGAATGACGCGAAAGATATTGACCTGCTGATAGCAATTGGAACCTGGAGCGGACAGGATATGGCGACTAATTTGCATAAAGTTCCAGTCCTGGTCATATCGTCCATCAATCCTAAAACCGCCGGAATCATCCAGGACGGAGCACAGGGATTCCAGCATATATTCGCCAAATATGACCCGGACATGATCGCCCGGCAGATAAGGATGTTCCATCTTTTGACCGGATTCAAAAAACTCGGAGTTGTTTACGACCCTTCCGACAGCACTAAACTGTACGGCAATATTGAAGATCTGAAATCAGCCGCCGCCGAGAAGAAGTTTGAACTGATAATCAAAACTGTTTCATACAGCAGTCTTCCCCCGGCGGAGTCGGCCAAAGTGCTTTATAAAGCCTACGAAGACCTTTCAAAAGAAGCCGACGCGATCTGGGTAACTGCAATAGTAGACAGCGCCTATCTGCCGGAAATAATAAAATCCTTGTACAAAAACAAAATACCGACCTGGAGTCCGTACGGCGAACGTTTTGTCGAAGCCGGAGTCCTTTTCAGCGTCAGGACTTTCCCCGCGGAAAATGCCGCTGATTACGCCGAAACGATCGCCATGATATTTAACGGAGTGCTGCCGCGGGATATAAACCCGCAGATGAGCAACCGCTACGAACTGATTATTAATCACGCGACAGCCAAAACAATTGATTATAAAATTCCCCGCGGGCTGCTGTTTGCCACAGATAATAATTATCTCACTTTCAAAGCGAAAGAGAAAAAATGACCAGGGCTAATAAAATAATTATTAAAACAGCCGGAATCTTCATTGCATTCGGGATTCTTTTCTGGCTGATTGACACTGTTTATCAAATCTTCTATTTCAAAGAGGATTTGAACTATATGTTTTCTCATGAACCGTTAAGCATCATCGACTCCCTGATTTGGGATATTCCGAGAAACTCAATGGTCTATCGTTTCAGTTTCATGGCAATTTGTATCGCCGGCGGAATTATGGTTGGATGGCTTCTCAAGCGAAGCCATGAGCGCGATAACGCATTAAGGCTCAGCGAAAGAAATCTTCGCGAAGCAATTAATGCCGTAAACGACGGAATTTTCAATTATTTAATCCCGACCGACACCTCTACTTTAAGCCCGCAATGTTACACCATGCTCGGGTATGAACCGGATGAATTTCCGGTTACCATGGAGGTGTGGCTCAATATGTTCCACCCGGACGACCGGGAAAGAACCCTTGCTTCCATGAATTCCTGCATCGAGGCAGGCGAACCATTTTCGCTTGAATTCAGGCTGAAAACCAAAAACTGCAACTGGCTGTGGGTGCTCTGCCGTGGCCATGTGGTGGAATGGGACAAGGCCGGCAGGCCGATGCGCGTAACCGGCACCAACACCAATATTGACAGCCGGGTGAAAACCCAGCAGCGGCTGAAAGAATATACCGAAAGGCTGGAGGAAGCGGAAAAAACCGCTCATCTCGGACACTGGGAATATGATCACCTCCAGGCCGTCTGGACATGGTCAAATCAAGTTTATAATATTATTCAGTTCAAGGATGCGGGCTTTACACCGACTCAAAAAGCGCCGCTGCAATACATTCATCCTGATGACAGAGCAAGAGTGGAGGAAATATTCCTCCGGTCGCTGCAAAATAAAACTTCGTTCAATCACATACACCGTCTGCTGCTGAAAGACGGCTCCATTAAATATGTTCATGAAAGAGGTATCCACATTTATGATGCCGCCGGCAAGCCGGTACGCTCATTCGGCACAATCCAGGACATCACGGAAGTCCGCCGGGTCGAAGAGGCGCTGTATGATTCAGAACGAAGATACCGGACGCTGTTTGAAGGCGCCGGCGAAGGTATTCTAGTTATTGACCGTGAAAACGGCAAAATCAAACATGCCAACAAAGCCATCTGCCAGATGCTCAATTATTCGCCCGAGGAAATTCTGCGGATATCGCTGAAGGATATTCACCCGGAGGACAGTTTTGAACTTGATTCTCAATGGTTCAGGATGGCTCCGGGCGAGAAAATAATTTTCTCCGAAGCCAGATGCAGAAGAAAAGACGGAGTAATCATCCCGGCGGAAATCAATGCATCGGCAATTGAACTTGACGGCAGAAAATGCTCGGTCGGTTTCTTTTCCGACCTGACGGAAAGCCGGAAAATTGAAACTGAACGCAATATGCTTAAATTTGCGGTGGACAATTCCGCCATCGAAATTTTTATCTGCAATCCGGACGGCACCTGTCATTATGCCAATACCGCCGCCGTCAACCGGCTGGGCTGTCCGCGCGAAGAACTAATTAACACGCCTGTCCTGTTTATTGATAATAATGATAATAAACACAAAGATTCAGTCGCGGTAATCTGGGAAAATCTAAAAGAAATCAAGACCATCCGCGGGGAAAGCGAACAGACGCACAGCGCCACCGGCAAATCCTTCCCGATAGAATATACCGTTGACTATCTGTCTATCGGGACTACCGAATACGCCTGCGTTTACATCCAGGACATAACCGACCGGAAAAGATTTGAAGACGCAATGGTGGCCGCCAAGGAGAAAGCGGAGAAATCCGACAAACTGAAGTCAATCTTCCTGGCCAATATGTCCCATGAAATCAGAACGCCGATGAACGGGATACTAGGATTCGCCGAACTCATCCAGCGCAAGGATCTGACAACCGAAAAGCGCACGGAATACGCCAAAATCATCACCGAGTGCGGCAACAACCTGCTGCAAATCATCAACGACATTCTGGATATTTCAAAAATTGAAGCCGGCGAATGTAAAATTGTAAAAACCGACTTTTCACTCAACAAGATGATGGAGGAACTTTACACTTTCTTCGAACCGCTGATTGTTCAAGGCGGCGCAAGCGGCATAGTTTTCGAAATGAGAAAGACTCTCCGCGACGATGAAAGCATCATTCATACTGATGAAAACCGGCTGCGCCAGATACTTACCAATCTGCTCAGCAATTCGATGAAGTTCACCTCGCGCGGCTTTATTAATTTCGGCTATTTTGAAAAAGGCAATGAAATCGAATTCTTTGTCAAAGACTCCGGGATCGGCATTCCCGCCGATAAACAGACTGCAATCTTTGAACCCTTCCGCCAGGCGGAGGAAACGCTGTCCAAAAAATACCGCGGTACCGGATTAGGACTGGCCATCGTGAAGAACTTCATAAAACTCCTTAACGGCAATATCCGGGTGGAGTCGGAACCGGGCAAGGGCAGCTGCTTTACTTTCACGATTCCCCTGGAACGCCCGGTGCGCGAATCGCTGAAAGATTTCAGGACATCCATTATGAAGACAACGGTTTTCAACTGGGCTGATAAGAAAATTCTGATTGTCGAAGACGATAGAATAAATTTCATGCTGCTGCATAAACTGCTCGAATCCACCGGCGCTGAAATTCTTCATGCTGCAACCGCTCAGGAGTCGGTTGACATAAGCCTGGGCACTCCGGACCTGGATATGGTTCTCATGGATATCCGCCTGCCGGATTTCTCCGGCTGGGAGGCGTCACAGATGATCAAGAAGGAAAAACCGGACCTGCCGATTATCGTGCAGACGGCCAACGCGATGAATGAAGACAGAGAGAAAACATTCAAATGCGGCTGTGATGGCTATGTCACCAAACCTATTTCCAAATCGGTCTTATTCAATACAATTCAGAGTTTTATGAAATAGACCATGTTCGGCGCAAATGTATTTGACGACAGCCGTATATGGCTGTATTATCTATAATGATAAAGGATTTGCGGATTTTCAGCCGTAATATATCTTGAGGTTTTTATGTTCCAGAAGAAAGACAAACCGCTTAATACAGACATCCAGCTTCCTGATTCCACCGTTTCACTGCGCCAGGCATTGCAAAACAGCCAGACGCTCTGGTGGGTATATGATCTGCGCAGCGGACAATGTTTTTTCTGCGAGAAAACAGCGGAGATACTCGGCCTGGATCCCGTGCAGATCAATGATCCGGGGATGCTGAAAAAAATAATGCCGCGGGAAGATTTCGAACTGATGCAGGATAATATCGGCCTGCTGATGCGGGGCGACTGCCCCTTATATGAGACTGAACTGCGCCTGAAAGACCGCCAGGGAAATATCCGCTGGTTCTGCATGAAAGGCAACTTTACCGAAAAGACCGAAGACGGCATCCCGGTAAAACTTGCCGGCATTGCGTTCGAAATTTCAAACCGGAAAAACCTTGAAGCAAATCTGAATTTCATCAAAGATAAATTCGACCATATCCTGAAGAACACCTCCAATCCAATCCTGTTTTGCGAGTGTACAAAAGCGATTCCGGAACGGATAATCGAATGCAACGACGCCGCCTGTAAAATGTTTAATCTGTCCGCGGCGGAACTTTTACGCACCGCCCCGGCCGTTATTCTCAATTCCGGCATAAACGAAAATTCAGTAAATAATATTTATAAGAAACTCGAACAGCAGGGCAATGTCGTTTACCGGCTCGACAAAGCATACGGCAGTCAAACTGCCAGAACCATCGAAGTCAGCAGTCAGCTTTTCGAGGACACCGGCAGAAGACAGATTTTGTTGTCTGTGATCCGCGAAATTCCCCGGCTGAGCAGCGAAAAGTCAGAAAAAGATACCGAATCGAAGTATAAAAAGCTGGCGGAGAATCTGCCGGTAATTGTGTACCGCTACTGCGTTCTTCCGGCAAAGAAATTTGAATACATTAATTCCGCAGCGGAAACCATCACCGGCTATTCCCCCGCGGAGTATATGCATGACCCTGATATGTGGGAAAAAGTAATCCATCAGGAAGACAAGGCGAAATTAAAGAAAATCCGCGTCGCCTCGCACTGTAATTGCGTTACCTCTAAATTCAGATGGATCAGGAAAGACGGGAAGCTTATCTGGATGGAGCACCACGACACTCAGCATTTCAACAAAGACGGGAAGCTGACTTTAGTGGAAGGTATTTGTGTTGATATAACCAGCCGGGTCGAGCTGGAGGAGCAGACCGGGCAGAATACGCTGGCGGAACAGATGCTGTACCGTATCTCCTCCTCGTTTGCCCAAAATCCTGATATTGAAAAAGTAATTCCGGAAAACCTTGAAGAGCTGTGCAGGTTATGCGGCGCCGACGAAGCCGCATTATTTTCCATGGAAGCGGATAATGCGTTTATTCACCAATACCACTGGACCAGCAGAAATGACAGTCAGACCCAAACCCTGTTCTCCAGGACTTCATCAAAAATCACGTTCCCCTGGTGGCGCGAACAGTTTAAAAAAGGCATCCTGCGGATTGACGACTGTTCCATCCTGCCGGACGGCGCGGAGCAGGAGAGTTTTGTTTTAAACGCACATAATATTAAACGTTTGCTGGCCGTTCCGCTGAGTTTAACCAGCTCATTGCCCTGCTTTATCGTTCTTGCCGGCCCCCGTCAGGACTTGACGGAATCCGCATGCAGGACACTGGAAACAGCGGGGGAAATGATATATTCCGCCTACGTCAGGGTTGCCGTTGCCGGAGCCGCCCGGGCGAGTGAAGAAAAATGCCGCGCCATAAGACGCGTTATTCCGGATATTATTATGCAAATCAGTAAAGACGGGGTATTTATTGAATGTGATGCAACTGATCCTGATGACCTGCCGCAGCCCGCGGAAAAAGTTATAGACAAAAAACTGGAAGCCATGTTTCCGCCCTGGCTGGCAAAGAAAATCCTTGATAACATAAACATCGTCCTAGTCACCCGGGAAACTCAGAAATTCGAATACGCGCTGCCGGTAAAGGATGAAATCCGCTACTTTGAAGCCAGGCTCGCGTTCCTTAATGAAAATGAAGTTTTATGCCTGATAAGAAATATCACCGCGCAAAAAACCATCCAGACCGAAAACCAGGACTGCAAAGACGTGCTGGATAAAATATATTCAAATATTCCGGTGGGAATCTTTATAAAAGCCATGCCGGATTTCCATTATGATATATGCAATGAAGCGGCGGCGGCAATATTAAATATTCCCAAAGAGGAAATTCTCAATAAAACTGATTTCGACATTTTCCCGAAAGATGTGGCAAAACTGCGCAGGCAGAATGACATTGACGCCATTGTTGAAAATCAGACCATCGATTCCCAGGAAATCATCATTGACCGCGCCGGACAGAGAAAATGTCTGCGGACGATAAAACTGCCCGTCAGCAGAGCAAACTCGAAATGCCTGCTTGAAATTTCCGAAGATATCACGGATAAAAACAAAATCTCCGAAGAATTAATCTCCAGTGAGGAAAAATACCGGACACTGATAGAATCCTCTGATGACCGCATTGTGCTTTTCGATCTTGAAGGCAACATTCTGCTGGCCAATAACGCGTTTTATGATACCACCGGCTACAGCCGCGAAGACAGATCTATTGCAGAGCATTTTAAATATATTTTCCCGTCTGCGGAAAACCCTTTCCTGAAGATGATCGAAATGCTTATGGCGGAAACCATGACATCGGCGGAATATAAAATACCGCATAAAAGCGGTAAAGAACTTGACATGCTGGCCAAGTTTATATTGATTAAAAATAAAGGGCATATACCGGATTCCGTACTGGGAATCATCAAAGATATAACCGAGTTGAAAACTGTCCATCAAAAACTTATCGAAGCCAGGGAGCAGGCGGAAAGAAGCGACAAGCTGAAATCCGCTTTTCTCGCCAATATGTCGCACGAAATCCGGACCCCGATGAATGCGATTGTCGGCTTTGCCAATCTCCTGGCTGACTCAACCGCGACAGATCAGGAGAGAATCGACTATATCAACATTATCAATCAGAATTCCAGCGAACTGCTCAATTTGATCTCCGACATCGTGGATATTTCGAAACTGGAAAGCGGACAACTGGAAACACACAAAGTAAACCTCTCCATCCAGCAGGTGATAAATCAGCTTTACGCCGGATTTTCCAAAATCACCAACGCTGAGATAAAACTGTTAAAAATCATCCCGGACGGATTCGAGAACGCCTCGATTTACACTGACGAAGCCCGCTTCGTTCAGATTTTCAGCAATCTGTTGAACAATTCCTTGAAATTCACCTCAAAAGGCACGATTGAATACGGTTTCATGCCGCCCGAAAACAACTTGATCAAGTTTTTTGTCAAAGATACCGGCACCGGAATATCGCAGGAATTCAAAAATATCATTTTTGAACCGTTCCGGCAGGTTGACGATTCTTACACCAGAAAATTCAGAGGCGCCGGACTGGGACTGGCAATCTGCATGGACCTGGTCAAGCTGCTGGGCGGAAACATCTGGTTCGAGTCGGAAGTCGGACAGGGCACCACGTTCTATTTCACGCTGCCTCAAATGGAAGCAGAGGCGGCGCCCGCGCCCGCCCCTGCCGCGCCCGCCGCCGACTGGGTTTCCGGCAACTTCAACTGGGACGGCAGAACAGTCCTGATTGTTGACGACAATGAGATCTGCCTGCGTTATCTGGAAGCAATCCTGCATAATACAGGCTTTAAACTGCTGCGCGCCGAATCCGGAGTAAAGGCCGTTATGATGTGCAAGGAAGATCCGTCGATTGATATTGTGCTGATGGATATCCAGATGCCCGGCATGAACGGCATGGAAGCCACGGCGGAAATCAAAAAGCTCAGAAAAGACCTTCCGGTTATTGCCCAGACCGCTCACGCGCTAAGCAATGACCGCCAGCACATCCTCGACGCCGGCTGTGACGAATATATCGCCAAGCCGATCAAAAAGCTTGATCTGCTGAAAATAATTTCGCAGTTCATCCCCCCGCACGCCAGTGTATAAACTCATTGCAACACTCAATATCCAACCCCCAATTTCCAACCGGGGAAGGACTGGGTCAAAAACTTGGACGTTGAATATTCTCCCGCTTCGCGGGACGGATTATTGGATATTCAAAATTCTTAAACTTGATACCCTGGATACCGCCAGCCTTTGGGATGATTATGCTCCGTCATAACCGTTTTATGCAGGTTTAGCAGAATTAGTAAATAACAAAATCAGGGGAAATTAATCTCAAACTTATTGCTTCTGAACATGTCTGCAAAACAACTTAAAGACCCAAAAAATATTTTTTTTACTTCTCATCGCAACATCTTAATGTATATACAGTTTGCAACTGAATCTGTTCTGTATATAGTAAAACATGTTCACCCAGCAATACTAACAAATAAACTGTAAGAGCTGAAATATGAATAAGATGTCCAGAAACACACTAATGTACTCTATGAAAAAACAGTTCCGGCTATTATGCTTTGCAATCTTGCTCCTTTGGATGCTTCCAGCAACCGCAGCTGAAGATCTGCTAAAGGTTTATTACGTCCGTCATGCAGAAGGCGGCCATAATGTTACTTCCTTGTGGCAGAACACTCCTAAAGAGCAGCGGCCTTCTTATGTTGGCAACAGCAATATGTTTACCCCGAAAGGTGAAAAACAGGTGGAGGAACTAACAGAAAAACTCAAAGGGATGAAATTTGACTTTATTGCCGTAAGTCCGATATGGCGCACTCGCAACACAATTATTCCTTACCTGAAAGCAAGCGGACAGAAAGGTGAAATATGGCCGGAGTTAGCCGAAACTGGCAATGTGCCAGCGGAGTGGACCATTGCCGGCAAGTTTCCCCAACCGGATGCAAAACTTTTTGAAAATGGGAAAGCAATCAAACTGCCGGAAACTGAACAGCCGTTTTTCACCTTAAGAAATGACTGCAATTACTTATTGAACACGAATGGCGAAAACTCTGAACAGTCCATCGCCAACGCTTTGGCGATGGCGCAAAAAACGGTTGATATGATCAAAACCCGCTTCAGCAAATCCGGCAAAACTCTACTTCTGGTCGGGCATGGGAATTCCGGCTCTACGCTTCTTCGCGTACTTACGGCTGCGAAAGAAATTAATTCCGGACTAAAAAACACCGGAATATGGATGGCGGAGGAGCAGCCGGACGGAAGTTTTAAGTTGAAGATTCTGAACGACAAACCATATTCAGAACAAAAGAAACACGGGAAGCCGGATGCTGCAAGTAAATAAAACGCAGTTTAGTTTGCCTGTATGGAGTACGATCAGGCTATAAAAATGGTCGGGATGGAGAGATTCGAACTCTCGACCTTTTGACCCCCAGTCCACTTTGAGGGTGTTCAAAAACCATGTTTTGTGCTTAAATGTAACAATCAAAAACACCTTTAAATACCATGAATCAGTAGCAAATTAAGGAAAAGTTTTTAAGCTCAAACTTTTTCATCTAAGCAGGGTCTATAAACAACAAAAAAGCGTTTATTCAAAATATCACCCCTTTTTTGCCATGTCAAGTTTGAGTCCTTCAATCTGAAAAAATTATCCATATCATGAATCCGGATCCTGCATACTTTATACCCCTTCAAACTCATAATTTAACCCATATTCACTGCGACAAAGATAACTGAGTTTAAAACGATGATGCAGCATAAGTAACCGTCTACTCATTATTAATGCCCGGACTGATAAC
>CAIMFA010000803.1 GCA_903840185.1 uncultured Lentisphaeria bacterium
AGAAAAAAGCGCATTTACTGCAATTGATGACGCTAAATCAATGGGGCTTGACGGCATCGAGCTGACTTTTGACGGCTGTATTAAAACCGGTATCACTGAACAGGAATGCCGGAAGATTGCCGGATACGCAAAGTCACAAAACATCGGATTGCGTTCAATAGCCACCGGTACTTACTGGGGTTTGTCGCTGGGTTCGCCCGACGCTGCCGAACGCGGCCGGGCAATCGAATTCACGAAGCAATATCTTCAAACGGCCGGCTGGCTGGGCGTGGAAAATATACTGGTTGTTCCCGGTGCGGTGCAGGTGGCATGGGATCCGTCGCGTCCGATAGTGCCGTACCAGGAAGTATGGGATAATTCCACCAGTTCCCTGAAGCAGCTTCTGCCGCTGGCGGAAAAATTGCAGGTGAACATCTGCATTGAAAATGTCTGGAACAAATTTCTCTTATCGCCGGTGGAAATGAAATGTTATATCGACCAGTTCAAGTCGGATTTCATCGGCAGCTATTTCGATGTCGGCAATGTACTGCCGAATGGGTTTCCGGAACACTGGATTGCGATTCTCGGCAAGCGTATCAAGGCGGTGCACTTCAAGAATTTCCGGGGTCAGGATTGCGGCGGCGGACTTCATGGTTTCGGCGACAACCTGACTGACGGCGAAGTCAATTTCAAACAGGTGATTGCTGAATTGGATAAAATTGGATTTACGGGGCCGGTCACCGCGGAAATGATTCCGTTCTGCCGCCTGCCTGATCTGGTTCTGCCTGATATGGAACTGGCACGGGATACCGCCAAAAAGCTGAAAGAGATAGAATAATCCGTGACCGGGGTTGTTAAATACTTATGAATTTAAACGGCAGCGCCGGGACTTTTCCTGTCAGGCGCTCCTGCCTGACTTTGGAGTGCGGCGCTCCACATAGCTATCAAGCTAAGCCGATATGAGCTCATTTCAACACCCAATATCCAACACTCAATATCCAACCGGTGAAGGACTGGATCAAACCCTGGAACACGGTTGTGACGGAGCACAACCCTCCATTAAAATCAGTTCTAAAGTTCTAAAGTTCTAAAGTTTTAAAGTTTTTTCCAGCCACTAGCCACCAGTCACTAGTCACCAGTCACCTGGCTCCAGGCTGTTCCCCTTGGATATTGGATATTCCGTGTTGGATATTGGATATTGAATAAGGTTTCAGGTTTTCATTTTGGCTTTTTCATGTTGGATATTGGATATTCTCCCGCTTGGCGGGATCCCGCAGGGCGGGACCGGTTATTGGATATTCTGTTCAAAATTCCTTAACTTGATAGCTATGCGGCGCTCCCGTGCCGCTTTGGATATGGTATGGTGTCACAAATATTCAGCAGATGCCGGAATGCAGAAGTTTTGCAGCAGAGCCAAAGCGGCGCACTATAAAGATTGTTTCACAATCATAATACGAACCAATTCTCAAAATCTTCGCAATCTATGTTGAATTTTTAACCGTGCAGAGTATATCATCCTGCTATTTTGACTTAAAATTTCCTGGAATCCGTTTGTAACTTTTGACTAATGCATTCATTGTTATGCTTTGACTGATTCATTGCCTGCTCCTTGTTTTGTGGTAAAAGACCGGGCAGTCCCGAATCCGTCTTCAAATCTCAGTTACACGATAGGATGATAGTGAAATCATTTTTGACATTTTTGCTGTACGAAAAAGCCGATTATGAGCTGGTGGAGGCGCTGAATGAGATTATCAGCGGCGCGCATCACCAGAAACATCTGCGCCGTTTATTCGAGCCGTATCTGCATCCGCGCGGTATCAAGGAACTGGCGGCGCGCAAAGAGATCCGGCTGCTTTACGCCATGCTCAAACTGCTTGATTCCACCGCACCGGGATCCGCGGCGGTGGATGACCGGATCAGCGCGCTGAAAACTCTGCGCGACGAGGTGCTGGACGGTAATCCCAGTTCGCTGAGGATGAATACGGCGCGAGTCCTGCTGCAGATCATGAAACTGCTGATCCGTTCGACCGGTGATACCCGGCGGCAGCTCCGGCTGGCGCATGAGCTGCGCATCGCGCTCATTGGCCAGCCGCGGTTCATCCGCCGCCAGCTTCAGCATTATCATCTGCTGGAGATGCCGGAAGCGTGGAACCAGACCACGTTTGACGACCACGTTCATGACGCCAACACCAAAGGGCGCAAGACGCCCACCCATCTGATTATGGATGCCTGGATCAAGGGAATCCGCCAGCTGCAGGTGATCTATTACAGTTATGTGCCGCCGCTGGCGGCGCGCGAGCTGCTGCAGGCCGCGGAGATCATGGGTATTGACATCCGCATCGGGGTGGAATATTCCACGGTCGGGCGCGGCAAATTTGTGGATATGATCTGGACAGCGCGCGGATTCCTGTCGATCGGCAATTTCCTGGCGTTTCTTGAGAAGCCGGAAGTTAAGACTTTTTTTGAAGGCGCCGCCGCCGCCAGCGAGTGGAGAACCCGGCAGGTCATGGCGCAGTTCAAACATTTTAACACTGTCTCCCGGCTGGAAATGAATGACTGTTTTCACGTCGTCTGCCCGGAGCTCGGCGAAGATGACTTTATGAAATCGGTGGGGGCGGGGCAGCCGTCAATGCTGCATCTGGCGGAATTTATCTGCGGCGTTTACTCGCATTTGCTGAGCCACCGGCTGGAGGAGCTCGAAAGACTGAACGGTTCCCGTGAAGAACTGGCGCGGATCAAAGAACAGTCAGCCCTGCTGTCGCCGGAGTTTGTCAACGATCAATATCTGGTTGCCGGGGCATGTGCCGCCGTTCCGGAAAACATTTCGGAACTGCCCCCGGTGATGCGGCTGTCACAGCGGGAACTGTCCGGGCAGCTGTATGCGCTGCCTGCTGGCTGCCGTCTCTGTCTTAACCTCAGCGGGCTGGCATTGGAAGATGTGATCGAGGTGATTTATGATTGCGCCGGCAGGATCACGCATCTGGAAATATTCAATCTCAAGGATTTTAAAAGCGGGAACAGTCCGGATATCGCCGCCATCAACGCTCTGCGCCAGGCCATTAATCACGGCAACGTGGTCAGACTGAAGCACATCATCCGCGAAACCATTGAACGGCTGACACATTCCGGCGACCCGCACCGGGAGGCAAGGCTGGAGAAACTGCATCTCATCCTGCGGAATATTCCGGCCCTGATTGAATTTTACGCCGGCGCGCCGATGGGAACCCGGCTCGGCAGTGATTCGACCGGACGCTACCGGCGGATGCACGGGATGGGAATGATTATCACCGACTCGCTGCCGTGGCGTGAACGCCGGCGGATTTTGAGCGGGCGTGACCCCCATCGCGAAGTCATCCCGGTCGAAGCCAGAGTCACCCGCTGTTCCAAATACACGAAATATCCCTCCGGCTGCAAATGGTTCAATGCGCTAAACTCGCTCTTCCGGCGCTTAAATTATCCGTTCGGCCTTGGTCAGTCCAGAAAAGACGAATGGCAGTTCGAGGACAGCGCCGCGCAAATCGGGCGGCAGAGCAATATCGCGTCGCTCGGCGGATACTGGGACGAACCGGCTCACGAAGGGGTATCGCTCTTTCATCCGAATTCGTTTGTGGACTACTGGAACTGCTTGAATTCCAATCTCAGAATCGCGATCAAAGTGCTGACCGGTTTCATCCCGGCGTTCCTCTCTTTTTACTATACCAACGACTGGTGGCTGCTGGCCTATGGCGGCGCTTTCATCTGGCTGGGAATCACCGGAGTGCGCAACATCATCCAGGCTGTCCTTGGCGGCGGCGGCTGGCGGCGTTCCGACCTGCTCAAATGGAATGATTTTATCAGCTGGCAGCGCATCGCCGACTCGCTCATGTATACCGGCATTTCCGTGCCGCTGCTGGATCTGTGCGTGAAAACGCTGCTGTTGAACAAAGGCATGGGCCTTACTGCCGAGAATAACCCCGTGGCGGTATATTCGGTGATCGCGATTGTCAACGGCTGTTATATTTCCGGACATAATCTGTTCCGCGGCCTGCCAAAAACCGCCATTGTCGGCAATCTTTTCCGCGCCGGTCCGGCCATTGTGCTGTCCATCCTGTTCAGTATGGGATTGTCAATGCTGCTGGAGGGCTGCGGTGTTGCCAATGTCTCCTCCATTATCCAGCAGTGGGCGGCAGTCATCTCCAAGGCCGCCTCTGACTGCGTTGCCGGAGTTATCGAAGGCTACGCCGACCGTATGAAAAACATCCGTCTGCGGCTCAGCGACTACCGCGGCAAACTGGCGCAGCTTTTTGCCACTTACGCCAGGCTGGAAGTGCTGTTTCCGGAAGACGACGTTCTGGAAATGCTGAAATCACCTAAAACCCTGATAAAATCCATCGACAACCAGGATCTGGAACGGATCATGATTGTCAACGCTCTGGACTTGCTCTACTTCTGGATGTACCAGCCGCAGGCCTGCAATGCGTTGAGTATTATCATACATGAAATGTCGCCGGAGGAACGCTGCATCATGCTTCGTTCCCAGTTCATCCTGAAGCGCGAAAAGGACATCAGCCAGATGCTGGTTGACGGTGTGGTCGGGAAAAATTTTGCCATGGCGTTGTCATTCTACCTTGAACGCCATCCCGCCTATCTCCACCAGATAAAAAATAAATGGGACACCTGAAAATCCCAGTAAGGAAATTCCAAATTTCGGGTATGGTCAGCCGTCCCGGCGGACCGGATTTGTTAGGGGCAGCCGCATAGCTATCAAGTTAAGGAATTTTGAACAGAATATCCAATATCCAAGGGAAACAGCTTAGCGCGGCATAGCCGCAACCCCCAATACACCTTAACCACGAAAACCACGAAAAATGGAGAATTATTTATCCACAGATGGACACAGATGGACACAGATGAAAAGCATGAAGGGGGGATCCCGGGATTCATGGGTA
>CAIMFA010000804.1 GCA_903840185.1 uncultured Lentisphaeria bacterium
AGATTATCTCTGCCTTGTTTGATGCGGGAAAGTCTTGCTTCAAAAAAGGCATTCAAATCAAGGATTTGCTTGTTATATACCGAAATGGAAATTCCGAGAATTGCATTATCCGGCTGGGCCCACAGCAGGAAATTCAATTCGCTGATACGTTTTTCCGCATCCTGACATATTTTAGAAAAAACAGCAAGCCGGGTTTCGGCATTCTCTCTGTATTTAACCAGATCTTCAGTGGAATTATTTTGCAGCAACTGGTATGTTTCACCAATAATTGTTGACCAGTTTTCGCGGCTGTCCGACAATACGGAATTACTCGCATGCAGCGGCAGCATATGGAAAACTATAAATAGCAGCAGCAGAAAATAAAATCTCATAATATCTCCGGTTATAATCAGTTTATTATAATAAACAGCAATACGACACTAATAAATTGAAGCGGTTTGCGCCGCAATTCAAATATTTATCACTAAGATTTGCGAAAAAGCCCTCCGGTCTGTCCAGTCTGACAACCTCGCGACTATACGATTGCCACATTATTCTCCTTAAACCGCCGCTCGATTTCTTCGCGGATTCTGCTTTCAGAATCGGTATTTTTTCTCAGATCCTTGAACCAGAGTCTAAGACAAAAATCCAGCTTGCCGCCCCCCATGTCCATAAACAGCACGCGCGGCGGCGGATGCATCAATACATTACTGTCATTAGCCGCTATTTCCATTAACATACTCTTGACTTGAGCTATGTCTGAATCTTTTGCCACGTCGACTTTGATATCGCGGCGAATGATGTTGCCGGTCAATGTCCAGTTTCTGAAGTTTTTCGAAACCACAACCGAGTTCGGCAGGTTGATAATCGCGTCGTCAAAAGTTTTGATCACTGTCGAACGGATGCTGATTTTTTGTACCACCCCCCAGGTGCCGTCAAACTCGATGGTATCACCCGGACGCACCGATTTGCCGGCCAGCAGGACAATGCCGCAGATGAAGTTTTCAATAATATCCCGCAACCCGAAACCGAGTCCCATACTCATCCCGCCCAGTACCACCAGAACCGAGTTGGGCGGTACACGCAAAAGCATCATCACAAAAACAGTATAACAGATCCAGGCCAGATAAGTGCCAAGCGTCAGGAATGAAGCCAGCAGGCCGGAATCCGCATTTTCCGAGTAAAACAGTCTGATAACATTTTTAACGGTTGAAATGATAAAAAACAGTATCAGCGCGGCAGCCAGACTGCAAATGATATCCCAGATGCTGATCTGAATAAATTGAACTCCCGGACACAGATTTGACTCCAGAAATTTTTCCAGCAGATTTTGAACATTGAATTGAGTTGCAGTCCAGTAAATCAGACCGCCGATAATCAGAATCCATTTCATGGGAATCAAAATCATAAACACAAATGACGCCGCAATCTTTTGCGATGTGGTTTCCGGTTTGAACCTGGATGCCAGCGAGGTCAGTGAAATACCCGTCTGAATTCCGACCGCGGCCAGAAACCAGACCATTATTGCCGTTATCGCTATAAACGCATAACCATAAGCAGCCAGAACTGCACACTCCAGCGTAAGCAGAACTGTAATAAATCCCAGCAGACGGTCCAGAACCGGTAATTTATATTTGAACATGTAATAGCCGGTGGCGGCGGCAACCGGAATATTCACCACTGTCCAGATGATAATCAACGGCCGGTAAGTCACAACCAGCGTCCATAATATACTGCCGAAAATATAGAGCAGCAGCAGCGGCAGATAGAGCTTGAATGCATTTTTGTAAAATTCCGGATTAAGCCGGATTCTCAAGTTAAAAAGCAGGAATGAAATGCTGATAAAGATCATCGCAAGCCGGCAGAAAAAGCTGTATTCAATTACAGTCGTCCAGAAATAAGTGCCGAACATCAGCAAAGCTGCGCCAAGACAAATCCAGCCGGGCGTGAAAACAACGAATTTGCTGTTATGCTCTGAAATGATTTTAAACTTCTGCAATTTAGTATAAAGCAAACGTCCAAGCAGCATAAACAGGGAACCGCCAAGTACCGTCATCACCAGAAATTTCACCCAGAAATCATAGGACTCCGGGATCTGTATCCAAATATTATTTGAAATATCTCTGAACCAGAAATAAAAAGATAACCTGAGAGAAGCAAAACAATTGACAATATCGGATTGCGGGTTGAACAGCATTTTTTCAAATACTTCATTATTGCGGGTTTTGCCGGCTGCCATCACTGCGGCAATATCTTTTTGTATTTCTTCCGCAACCTTCAGCCTGGCGTCCATCAGCGCGGCAATCTGCTCTAATTCTGAGATGATCTGTTGTATTTTTTTAAGCGAAGCCTCTTTTTCAGCTAACTGCTTTGCAGTAAAATATTTCAGTTTTACATGCTCAAGCATTGAGCGTAATTTACCGAAACGGTTAATTTCTGATTCCAGGCTTTTTCTGGACAACGCAATACGATTAAGTTTTGCGTCGAAAAAATTATTCAAATCGGCAATTTGCCTGTTATACACCGAAATGGAAATACCGAGAATCGCATCGTCCGGTTGCAGCCATAGCAGAAAATCTAATTCACTGATGCGCTTTTCGGTATCTTCGCATATCTGGGAAAAAGTGGTAAGCCGGTTTTCAACACTTTCTCTGTATTTAACCAAATCAAGTGTAGTGCGTCCAGCCAGTGAATGATGTAATTCATCAATCATTGTTGACCAGTTCTCGCGATCGTCGGTCAATACCGAATCATCCGCATGCAAAGGCAGTATATTAAAGAATAAAATCAGCAACAGCAGAAAATAAAATTTCATAATGGCTCCAATTATAATCAATTTACTATATACGACACTAATAAATTGAAGCTGTTTACGATATAATTCAAATATTAATTGCTAACATTTACGAAAAAGTCCGCTGGTCCATTCTTTTTCCGAGAAACGGTATTCCATAGTAAAACCGGTCTCGCAGAAGACGTTTTTCAGGTTGTCAAATTCCTCATTCAGAATACCGGCCAGGGACAGATACCCCCCTGCCCTTACCAGACTGGCAATCAGTTGACGGTTGGCAATCAATACGCTGCCAAGGATGTTGGCGGCGACAAAATCGTAACTTCCGGCACCAGCGCAGAATTCCACCAGACCGGTGGTAAGCAATTTGACCGCCTCCGGTTTTATCCTGTTTTTCTCGAAATTTTCGGCGGCGACTTTCGTTGCATCAGGATCAATATCAAAAGCGACCAGCGGCGAATAACCAAGTTTGGCGGCAGCAATGGTCAAAATGCCGGAACCGCAGCCGGCGTCAAGGAAAGAATTTATGCCGGGAGTGCCGGCCATACGGTCAATCATTTTCATGCAGAAGGAAGTCGTCGCATGCTGTCCGGTGCCGAAACTCATGCCCGGATCGATTTCAACTATCACCTGCCCCGGTTCGGGTTTGAATTCCAGCCAGCTCGGTTTTATAACCAGGCGATCGGAAATGTGAATAATATTGAAATACTTTTTCCAGACTTCCGCCCAGTCCTCTTTTTTCATCGTAAAAACTTCGACGGCAGTTACGCGGATATCAAATTCCTGCCGCCAGGATTCTATCAGGTTGGACAGAAACTCCTTTGCCGCTTCAGCTTCACTCTCTTCGGGAAAATACAGAATGTGATAAGAAACTTTTTCCTGCCGGTCGGTCCAGGAACTTATTTGATACTCATATGCGCTAAGCAGTTCCGGCAGAATATCCGGTTCCTGGGATTCGTCTTTTATCTTGCAGCAATACAATAAATCATTCATTTCAACTGTTCTCCGTATTATAAATAAACTGAAGTCCCTCCAATATACCTCCTGGAAACGTTAAAAGCTCGTTTTTTAGTATTGTTTCTATTTAAATATTACAAAAAAGGAGTATTGTTATGGGCATAATTTATTAACCTATATTAATGAAAGACAAGGCAATGACCGCTAAAATAGAAACAATCGTCGTACTGGATTTCGGTTCGCAATACAGTCAGTTAATTGCGCGCCGCATCCGTGAATGCAATGTATACAGTAAAATTCTGCCGTTCAACGTTCCGGCGGAAACCATCCGCCGGGAAGCACCGTCAGGTATTATCCTGAGCGGGGGGCCTGCCAGCGTATACCAGCCCAATTCTCCGAAATGCGACCCGGAAATATTCAACCTCGGCATTCCGGTACTGGGCATCTGCTACGGTCTGCAATTGATGGTTTACACCCTCGGCGGTAAAGTTGCTCCTGGAAACGCCCGCGAATACGGCAAAGCCATGATGAAGATATCCGACAGCAGCACGCTGTTTGAAGGGCTGTCCGGCGAAATCCAGGTGTGGATGTCTCACGGCGACAAAGTGCTGGAAACGCCTGCTGCCGGCTTCAAAGTCCTGGCAACCACCAATAATACAGAGTACTGCGCGGTCAATATTCAGGGTACTAAAATTTACGGCATTCAATTTCATCCGGAAGTCGTACACACCCCGCAAGGCAAACAGATTATATCCAACTTCTGTCACAATATCTGCGGATGTTCCGGAATGTGGAATATGGCGTCGTTCATTGAGCAGTCAGTGCAGGAAATCCGCCAGACTGTCGGCGACCAGAAAGTCATTCTCGGCCTCAGCGGCGGAGTTGATTCCTCTGTTGCCGCCGCCCTCATTCACAAAGCCATCGGAACTCAGCTCACCTGTATTTTCGTCAACAACGGACTGCTGCGTAAAAACGAAGCCGACCGGGTTCAGCAGTTATTTGCCGATAACTTCAAAATGATCCTTTGCTATGTTGACGCCACTGACCGCTTCCTCGACAAACTGGACGGAGTGAGTGACCCCGAACGCAAACGCAAGGTTATCGGACACGAATTCGTTGAAGTTTTCAACGATGCCGCCAAGAAAATCGAAAACGCCTCTTTCCTGGCGCAGGGAACCACCTATCCTGACGTGATTGAAAGCGTGCCGATTGACGGCAATCCCGCCGCCATGATCAAAAGCCACCACAATGTAGGCGGCCTGCCCAAAGATATGAAACTGAAACTGCTTGAACCGCTGTCACGACTCTTTAAAGACGAAGTCAGAGAAGTCGGCAGACAGCTCGGCCTGCCCGAAGATGTTGTAATGCGCCAGCCGTTCCCCGGCCCCGGCCTGGCCGTCCGCCACCTCGGTGCGGTTACCAGAGAGACCTTGAAAATACTGCAAAATGCCGATGAAATCGTTGTCAACGAAATCAAGAAAGCCGGACTATACTATAAAATATGGCAGACTTTCGCCGTATTCCTGCCGGTGCGCACGGTCGGCGTCATGGGCGATGAAAGAACCTATGACAATGTAATCGCGCTCCGCGCCGTGGAAAGTTCCGACGGAATGACCGCCGACTGGGTCAAACTTCCATACGAGCTGCTGGAAACAATTTCCAGCCGAATCATCAATGAAGTGCGCGGTGTAAACCGGGTGGTCTACGACATAACATCCAAACCTCCCGGCACCATTGAATGGGAATAAATATTGAAGAAATTGCAAAAGAATTCAGGAGTCAGGAGTCAGAATAAAGCGGTATTACGGCATTACAGCTTAACGGTATTACAGTCAAACCGTAAAACCGTGAAACCGGAAAGCATGGATATCTCTGTGTCTTGCTAACTCTCGGGTTAGTCCCGCGACTGCGGGATGCCTCTGTGGTTAAGTTTCAAATGAGGAATTAGGTCACCAGGCGACTCATGAATTCTCTGTCTTTGGGGTTGCGGGCAAAGCCAGTCATGATTTATCACATATTCTATTTACATAACATGTCATAAAATGTTTATATGACACACAAAATATTCATTGCATCCATTGTAAAACAGTATCTCTGGAATTATAATTTTTATAATGATTTTTAACGGTCTGTTATAAATGTAAATTAAGATTAAGAGGTTTATTCATGGCTAAGAACTATGGCAAGGGGGATGTTACCTGGTTTCAGGACGCAAGATTCGGCATGTTCATTCACTGGGGGCTTTAC
>CAIMFA010000805.1 GCA_903840185.1 uncultured Lentisphaeria bacterium
CGTCGTGTCTGACCCACATGCTGTTTTCATTCCTGTAAGTGGCCGTATCCACATACGGACCGTAAAGTGGAGTACCTGGAGTACTATACAAATCCATCGCCGCTGCTTCACCTTTTGAAGTGCTTGGCGCCCGGGCCCCGACTACATGCCCGTCAACAAAAACGCCATTACATTCGGAATACCCCTGGTGTGCCGGCCAGAGAATCGGGCCGGTTCCTATAGGAGAGTAATAGTTGTTTACTCTGAAATAACCTGGCGGATTCATATCGCCGGCCACGCGGTTCTGTCTGGCGCTTTCGACAAACATTACAGTCCTGGAAGCGGCACGGCACATTGACAGCCGCACTGCAGGTTTGTTTCTAGCTGGAGGCGCGAGGGAAGACAGAAACATGGAATTGAAGCCGTAGTCACAAATAAGCCAGTCTGTCGAACTCGGATTGTTGATACTTGAACCTGGATTATTCCAGAATGCCTGATAATAATCATTGCCTCCGACCATGCGCGTTCTGGACGGACAGGTTAACTGTTTTTTGGTGACTAGCCGTGTCTGTGCAAACGATCCCGGCCAAAAAGGCCCGGAATCGTTGCCGCCGGCATCATAGTAGGAACTTGGAATGAACATATCCGCATTATTGGATAGGTAATTATACATCGCCAGTCCCAGTTGTTTGAAATTGTTTTTACAACTGATGCTTTTACCAACTTCTCTGGCTTTGTTCAGCGCCGGCAGCAGCATTGCTGCCAAAATCGCGATGATGGCGATCACCACGAGGAGTTCTATGAGCGTAAAATTTCTTTTTTGACCGCTTTTTTTCATTTCACTATCTCCTGCATTTATAGTTTATAAAAGATTGCTTTTTCTGAAAGAGCCGGAGCCGTTATTTACAGTATTCCTGGAGATTTTTACACCATTATATTCATATTGTCTTTATGATATGTACAAATATATACAATTCCTTAATACTATGATAACAGATTGTACTGAATTTGTCAATACCTTAATGCTTAAAACCGCAAAAAAATGAAATTATAGTAAAGAAATCCGGTATTTCAGCCAGGTCGCGTATTGACTTCACCGCTTTTCAAAACTATTATTTCAATGTTCAAATATTATGTTCAAATGCAGGAAATATTATGTCTGATGTTCCGGTAAAATCCGTTAAAAAGGCGCTGGATCTGTTTTCGCTGCTGGTTTTCGATGATCCGGAGATGCGCGGGATCGAATTGAATGTGCTGGCCGGCCGTCTGGGGATGCCGGCGAACACCGCTCATAACCTGCTTAAAACCATGTCGGTATGCGGCTATGTCGCACAGAACGCGGCGGGGCGCTATATTGCCGGGCCCAAGAGCCGCCGCATCGGCCTGCTTAATCAGGTTGAAAATAATAAATTCAAGGAAAAACTCTCTGCCGTTATGGAGCGTTATACCGCCGAAATTAACGAAGCCATGGTTTTTGTCACTCTGCACGGCGGTAAACGCGTAGTGCTGATTCGCACTGAACCTGCGCTTCAGGTTATCCGTATCGACCAGCAGGTGGTTGACGCCGCCAGCATTTATGACCAGCCCACCGGCAGAGTCCTGACGGCGTTTGCCGGACCGGAGGATTACCGGCTGATTTTAAAGAACTATGGAGTACCGGATAAACGCTGGCCGGGATATGAACGGGATATGGAGAGAATCAGGAGAGAACGTCAATGCCTGATTCTGCCTGACCCCAGCGGAATCAATGCTTTTGCCCTGCCGGTGAGTGACAACCGCGGGCAGATGCTTGGCGCCATAGGCTGTTATTCTCCCGCATTCAGGTGTAATCAGCAGGTTCGTGAAAAAATCCTCGCCGCCTTGCGCCGCGCGGCCGCGGATATCTCCTGAATATAGTTTTCAACATTTTTCTATCCGGCAGCCGCTGTTTTATTTATCTAATTCCATATTATGGAATTTTATTGCATATTTTAGTGGCCGTTGTTGACATATTCTTATATGCTAAGTATTATACTTTGTAAGTTGAATATTAATTATTCCATAATATGGAAACTATATGCGTCTTACGACACAAAACGGAGAATTAAAAATGAACAGGGTATTGACCGAAAAAGTAAAAGCGGAAATGTTGAATTACGGGATGGATCTGGTTGGCTTCGGGCCGGTGGAGCGCTGGAAGAACGCTCCATATCTTCTGAGTCCTAAAGCCATCCTGCCGGAGTCAAAAACCGTAATTGTCGGAGCCATTCACATTACCGACACCTGGACTGAAATGGGCGGAGATCCGGAGCCTCAGGATCACAGTCCCGGCGGCTGGATGGACCAGAACTCGCTGCTTGACCGCGTCGGATACCGTGTCGTAAGGATGTTAAACGATCTGCAGCATCAGGCGATTGCTGTCGTCAGTTCGAATATCTGGCGTTATCGTGAATATGAAGGCATTCCCAGCCTGTTCGCTCCCGATCTTTCCCATATGCACGCCGCTGTAGCGGCCGGCCTGGGTGAAATCGGCTGGTCGGGTCTGGCGATCACCCCCGAATTCGGCAGCCGCTGCCGTTTTATCTCGATTGTCACTGATGCCGAACTGGTGCCTACCCCGATGTATGACGGACCGCCGCTCTGCGACATGTGCGGCGAGTGCATCAAGCACTGTCCGTCCCGCGCGATGAAAACAGATTTCAATTCCAAGCAGCCCCATGTAGTCGAAATCGGCGGCAAAACTTACAAATATGCCAATAAAAATATCTGGCGCTGCGCCTGGGCTGAGCACTTCAACCTTGACCTGAATTCCGATACCCTGAAAAGCGGCAAACACATCGACGAGAAAGTTATTTTAGACGAAATGCATACTAAAGGCATCCGCGGACATGAACGCGGCGTATGCCAGAAAGTATGTATTCCGCCACATTTGCGCACTGACAAGCCGAGCTTCGGCCGCGATGGCAGGATGATTGCTCAGAACCGCATCAATCAAAGGTATCCGGATTCAATGCCGACCCTGCGCAAAATGCGCGATGACATTACAGCCCGCGCCGTGGCGCTGGGCATTGATCTGGTCGCGGTTGCTCCGTTGAAGACAAATACAAAAGCCGGCAAGTATGCGGTAAAGGAAGCTCCCGGCGTCAAGACGGTGTTTGCGTTCGCCTTCCAGGTTCCGCCGGAAGTTAAAAATACTGAACTTGTCCAGAAATGCTATCAGGCCTATGATTTTGCGACGCATCAGAAAATGCATCGCAACCTGATAAGATTGTCCAGAATGATTGAGGATTACGGCTACAGCGCGGATTCCAATACTGGTAATCCTTCTCAAGCCAACATTGCCGATGAACTGGCAGCGATGACCGATCTCGGCAAAATCGAGAAAGGCGTGTTTGTCACTCCTGAATTCGGTGCTAATCAAATGATCGGGGTAATCACTACCAGCGCTCCGGTCGATTCATCCAATCATCTTTCCGGCAAACTGGAAAAGGACACTCCGAAAAAGCTGTCCGGCAAAGCATTGCGCCGCAGACTGGAGATCATGGCGGAGAACAATCTGGTAAGCATGTTCGGCGCCACTTCGGCCAAAACATTGAATCCGGTTGCCGACCAGTTGAAAAAAATCATCGATCCCGTGGAATTGAGCAAGAGAATCATTGACGACAATAAAGTATTGAATTATCACGGCAAATACATTCCGAAAATCATTGACGAGGATTTGAAGATCCGCAAACCTTCAGACTTTGTCAAAGGCGCTAAATCAGTTATCGTGCTGGGCATGCATTATCCTGACGAACTAATCCGCAATGCCGGATTGAAGAAAAGCCAGCAGATCGGCTGCTATAACTACCATCAGTTCCAGACTGCGCATGAGCTGATTTTCGCGGCTTTTGAAATCGCCACTTATCTGGACAAAATGGGTTACAAGTCAATGATCACTCAAAACCTGCTGGGCGTCGGCTCCTATACCGATTCGCCGCGCGGACCGCTGCCGGATATGCGCTGCAGCGCGCTGGAAGCTGTCGCCGCCGGAATCGGTGAAATTGGCGCCAGCGGTGCGCTGCTGACTCCGGAACACGGACCGCATCAGCGTCGTATCTGCATAGTCACAGATGCTGAAATACCTTACGATCAGCCGTCAAAACCGGCCGGCGTCTGCCACAAATGTAAAATTTGTGCGGAAGCATGTCCGATGACAGCAATCAAAGGTAAGAGCGTCAAGCTGGATGTCGCCGGTATTACGGTTGACTACCCGGTTATTCCGCGCTTCCGCTGCGACTGGGCGAAACGCTACAGCCTGCATCCTGATGAAGGCCCGGCGATTATCGGCAGCATCACTAATCCGAAAATTCCTAAAGGCGATATCACGATTGAACAGCTGGCGGATGGGTGCAGTCAGAAAGACCCGATTATGAAGTCCCGTACCTGCATCCTGGAACCGTGTCTGAGAAATTGTCCGGCCGGAACAAAGCAGGCAAAGAAATAGTTTTAATCTGACTGCTGACTCCGCTTGAAAAAGCGGAGAGCAATCCAGTATAAATCATAAAAGATACTTCAGGCAAAACCTGAAGTATCTTTTTTTACGTAATTCAGTGAAATCAACGAACAAACGAATATCCAGCTTCCAGCACTCTTCAAGGGAAAAAAGTACATCCACCTTATTTGTTCGTCATCCAGGAAATGTTCGCAAATTCAGGAGAAGAGAAATTGTCTCTTCATCCTGAATGTGCATTTATTATTTCCAGCAGCCGGCATCCAGGTCCGGATCCTGGAAAAGTTCCTGCTGCTTCTTCTTTTCGACAATCCCGCCGGTTTCATCGGCTTCCGGCGGCAGCAGTTCCCATTTGGGGCCTGGGAACACCGGCGTTTTGAACGTATGCTGCTCGATGTTCTTAGCTTTTTCCTGGAATTCCATACAGGCGCGGATACAGCCTTTAGCCCCGCATACCGCGAAATAGCCGACATGATTCATTATCTGTTTATAAAACGGATTCAAATCATTGCTGGGGAATTCCGGGTTTTGACGGTACCAGTTGGCCTGCGCCATGGTGTAAGTTATCCGGTACGCCAGTTCTTCGGACATCTCTGTTTTAGTTATATCCAGGTTGAATCCCGGGAAATAACGTTTGAGGAACGGCGATGCTTTGTAATTGATGCCGTGATGCGTGGCGGTGCAGCGGCCCATGTGGACGTCGCCCCACTCGTATTCCTGGCCGTCAATGTGGATCTTGATGCTCGGTCTGTCGCCTTTGCGGGGAATCGCGTTACCCGGACAATCCGGCACGCATTTCATACAATGCTTGCACAGGGTTTTAGGCTTGATCAGCGGGTCCGGTTCCAGCACGGCGTCGGTCAGGATAGTTCCCAGCCGGACTCTAGGCCCGTAAACCGGGTGAATAAATACCTTGGACCAGCCGATTTCACCCAGGCCGCAGGCGACCCCGGCAATACGCACATTAATATTGACTTCCGGAACCGGACGTCCAGGCGCTACCGGTTCAGGATTGTTCGGATACATTTCCGGCACGCCCGGAAACACTGGAACAGCTTCAAAACCGCAGTCTTCGATCATCCTGGCCAGTTCATAGGTGACCATCGGACGGAACAGCGTATTTAAGCGGTTATACGAATAGTAGGTGTAGTTCGACCAGTGGGTGCCTTCCGTGATACCGCGGTAAGTGCTGCGCGGTATCGGCTGGACGATAGAGATTACGGACTTGCAATCCGGGAATATATTCTTCGGATGCATACGTTCAGGAGCTTCGGCAAAACGTTCGATGTTGGCGATGCCGACGATATCCACGCCGCCTCCGCCGGTACCGATCTTTTTCGCCAGATCCTTGATCATCTGTGATGTCAGTTGTGTACTCATGATTTTCGCTCCTGTATGTTACTTGGCGCGTCCGGGAACATCATTTTTCCAGACACTCCGCTTCCTGAATTCATTCTGGAATTTATTGGACAGCGCACCCTTTTTCTCCAAAGCCACCAGGCATTCACGGCCGCATGATGACGCGCAGCGGTCGACATGGTCAAACCGTCCCGGCAGGATCCAGGCGCCGTTCTGACATTTCGCGCATATTGCCGCATCGTAGTCTCTGACCTCTGACTCGCTGCCTGGAATTCCTTCCTTATGAGTTGTGGCAGCGTATGCTTTCAGCGGACATGCATCAATACAGGCATGGCAGTCTTTGCAAATGGAGTTGGCGGGCAATACCGGATCGGCTTCCAGTTCTTCGTCAGTCAGCAGCGTGGCGAAACGTTGACGGTGGCCGAACTCGGGGGTCAGGAAGAACCCGCCCAGGCCGACTTCGCCGAGACCGGCCGCATGGGCTGACAATTGCCATTTCAGATAAACATTCGGTGCAGGTTTGCCGGGAGTCACCGGCACGGCCTGGGTGCTGCCGTCATGGTCATAGGAAAACAGCGGCACGGCTTCAAACCCCTGCGCTTCGATCCAGCAGGTCAGATCGTAAGTGGTTTTGGCCAGGAAATTATCCTCAAGGTAGCGGAAACCGAATGCCCCGTAAGTGCCGTCAAAGTTCGTGCCTTCTTCAATCCCGCGCAGTGAGCCGCGGAGAATGCGACGCCCGATTACGATCACCGACTTTGCCTGCGGAAAAATTGACAGCGGGTTTTGTTCCTTCGGCAGATATGCCAGACGTTCCACCGGCGCGATTCCGACCAGATCGGCGCCAAACTGCTTTGCGATACTTTTGACTTCTGCGGCGTTCATGTACAACTCCTTGTTGGGTGTTTACTCTTAATAACTTCTAAAGTATAAAAACGATAATACGTCATCGTATTTCTAAAATCATTCCGGCAGCGGGTAGCCGATGGCAAATGAAATTGATTCCGCCGTATTCCGGGTTTCAGATTTAAATTTTTCCCATAACCCGTCAGTCCAGTAACGTTCGGCGGGCATAACGGCCCCGACCGCGCCGGCCAGTTCTCCGGCTGCATTGAAAATCGGAGAGGCAACCGCGCCAACTCCTTGATGATTTTCTGAAACAATTGTGGCTACCTTCTCGTGCCGGATCTTTGCCAGTTCCAGCTTGAAACGCTCCGGCGAAGTAATCGTATGAATGGTGCGGGCAGTCCAGTCCATCCCGGCTAGGAAATCGTCAATTTCATTTTCCGGCAGATACGCGGCGCAGACCTTGCCGCAGGCATGGCAGTTAGGCAGATGCACCGCCCCGATTGCCATACCCGCGTCTCCGGCGGAATTTTCGGGAAAGAACGTGTCAATGGTGATTGACAGTCCGTTGAAAGGCGCGGTCAGATATACCGGATTGCCCAGTTTTATTGCCAGTTTTTGCAGATACGGACGTGCTTTCTGCCGCAGCGTTAATTTCAACAGTCTGGCGTTGGAGAGACATAGAATTTTCAAGCTGATCCGGTATTTTCTGGAACCCGGTATCTGCAGCACATAACCGGTTTCAGCCAGGGTTTTCAGCAAGCGGCACACATGGCTGTTCGGCAGTTTGAAATGCTCCGCCAGTTCCTTGACCGAGCACTCTTCCGCGCTTGCCGCCATAAATTCCAGCAGCATAAAACCGTTTTGCAATGTATTATTCATGTTTTGAAATTCCATATATTAGAATTTATAACTATAATTATAACGCATTATAGAATTTTGTCAATAGCCTTTTCGCCGTATTCTGAAAAAAGTTTGAAAATTATGTATCACCTCTTTGTGGTAGAATTGCTTGGGAGGGTGTCGTTCAGGCGGGATGTGATTTGTTTCAATGGCGAAATTATCTTAACCCATGCGCTTGAATTTCAATAATGCTAAATTAGGTTACGTCAGGAACAAGATGGTTGCGAGGTCATCCAAAATTTTATTTCAAGCCTGATGATGGTTTGGTGGCGGGTTGTCATTTTGAGAATATTAACAGATTATAAAAAAATGAATAATGAAGAATTAGAGCGACTCGGACAAGCCGATATCAAAATTTCCGGATTTCAACTATGGATTCACGGCAGGCAATTTCCTGATTTAAAAGACTCATATGATGATGGTGACTGGTTGAATATTGCTGTTCATTGCTGTCAAGATGGAGCCAGTGTGTTTATGAGCGGTTCATTTCTCCGATTATCTGAACTTAAAAGATGGTATATTAAATTGAAAGCAATGCACAAGACACTTTCGGGAGAAGCCAATCTTGAATGTATCGAGCCTGAATTGGCTGTAGCGATGAAAGCTGGCAGCTTGGGTCATATCACAATGGAAGTGGACATCACCCCTGATAACTTGACACAGAAACATTGGTTTCAGTTCAATATTGACCAGAGCTATTTGGCAGAACTTATCTCACAATGTGAAACCATATTCAGCATTTACGCATAATCTTGGCCAATCTGTCAACGTATAATTCAATTCAATACGCCTACTGCTCTTTAATCCAGCGGTCTTTGTTGTAGTCATGGATTTCGGACAGGATGTCTTCGACGTTTTTGGTCAGGCTCCAGCCGGGGTAGTGGGATTTGAATTTGGAAACGTCGCTGATCCACCAGATGTGGTCGCCGACGCGGTTGTCATCGGTGTAGCGGGTGTTCATTTTGCGTCCGGTGATTTTCTCGCACAACACGATTGCCTCCTGCATGGAACAGTTGCTGAAACGGCTGCCGCCCATGTTGTAGGCTTCGCCGCTGCGTGGGGCCTGATAGAAATGCCAGAACGCGTTGATCAAATCTTCAGAATGAATGTTGTCCCTGACTTGTTTGCCCTTGTAGCCGAAGATGCGGTATTCCTTGCCGGTGATGGCGCATTTCATCAGGTAGGCCAGGAACCCGTGCAGTTCGGCGGCGGAATGGCGGGGGCCGGTCAGGCAGCCGCCGCGGATCAGGCCGGTCTTCATGCCGAAATATTTGCCGTATTCCTGCACCATGACGTCGGCGGCGACTTTTGACGCGCCGAAGAGCGAATGTTTGCAATGGTCAATGGACATATTTTCATCAATGCCGTGTGTAAAATAGGGATGGCTGACGTCAATTTCCCAGCGGGTGTCGAGTTCGACCAGCGGCAGCAGATTGGGATTGTCGCCGTAGACTTTATTGGTTGAAGTGAAAATGAACACCGCGTCCGGGCAGAACTGGCGCGTGGCTTCCAGCATGTTCAGGGTGCCGTTGGCGTTGACACCGAAGTCGGTGAACGGTTCGCGGGCGGCCCAGTCATGCGACGGCTGGGCTGCGGTATGGATCACCAGTTCAATGTCGCGCCCGAAGTCGCGGAAGATATCGCTGATGGCGCTGAAATCGCGGATGTCGGCAGCTTTCGGGATAAAGTTCGGATAATTGATGACCAGTTCGGATTCGACCCATTTGGTGGAGGCGTCGTCGCCGAAGAAATATTTGCGCATATCATTGTCAATGCCGATGACATTGAATCCTTTGTCGCAGAAAAATCTTACAGCTTCAGAACCGATCAGCCCGTTGGACCCGGTGATTACCGCAGTTTTCATATTTAAATTTCCGCCATATTTATAATTGCTGATTTCAATAGCGCAATAATATAATATGAATCATCAGGAAAAGCAAAGCGATGAACGCGAGGGACAGTGAACGGTTAACCACAGAGACACAAAGGCACAGAGAAATCAATTCTTTGGCATGGATCCATGATATTCTTTCTTATGGCTGTTGAACCCTGAATCGTCTTCTCTGTGTCTTTGTGCCTCTGTGGTTAATGGATTTAATAGATCGGAATTACCCCGTTTTTGCGGAATTGCAGGGGTGTGGTTTTCTGATAGCCTTTGAAGGCGCGAATGAAATTTGCCGGGGTTTCATAACCTACGGCGAAGGCGATTTCCTTGCAGTTCATCCGGGTGTCTTTCAGCAGATGACAGGCATGGATGATTTTGCGCCGGGCAATAAATTCATTCGGGGTGATGCCGGTCTGCTGCTTGAACAGCCGGGAGAAATGTTCACGCGAAATATTGAGTTCCGCCGCCACCTGTTCGCAGCTTACTTTTTCATGAATGCGTGAAATGATGATCTGCTGCGCTTTCAGGATGAGCCTGGATGCATGGTTTTCCTTGTGCTTCTGTTCGCGGGTTTCCGCCAGCATATTGATGACGGCGAACACCAGTGCGCTGCCTTCGTGGGGTGACAGCACATGCACCTGGCCGCGGCTGTTCTGCAAGGTCTGAAGTTCAAGTATTACCGGATGTGTTGCCGGGATGCAATAAGTGCGCCCGTAGCGGCTGATCACGCTTTTCAGCATATTTTCCGCGAACTCGCCTTTAAAGCTGAACCACATGAAAGTCCATGGTTCAGTGGCGTCTGCCGGATAATAATATTTGACGCCGGGCTCCAGTCCTGCACAGGCATAAGCGATGCCCGGCAGCAACTGGTGTCTGCGTCCGTCGGCCTCCTCAAAACAGCCGCGCCCTTTCAGTGTATAAACAAACAATCCGCGAAAGCGTCCGGAGCTATTCCGGTATACCGGGCTGAACTGCGTTTCCGTTTCCAGATGGACGGGAACAGGAAAGCCTTCCAGCCCCCGGTAGATTTGAAAAACGACATCGCTGATTACCATAAATCACGTCCTGATAATAAATATCATTTAATGAATACTTTTAAACATGTTTAACTGTGGAAACATTTAAATTATACATCATAATATAACTATATCAATTATTTATCAAAACAAAGTTTCGCAATTTCAGAAGTTAAAAAAAGGAATCAATATTATGGCTTTTACTCCACGGGAAAATCTATTGAAGTTATGGCGGCGCGAAGGCTTTGAATACGTCCCTGCCCATTTCTGGCTATGCCCGTCGCTGGTCGAAGAATTCAAGCGGCGTTACGGCAGCACCGAGTTCTACGGGGACACGTTTAAATTTCCGTTTCGTTCTGTCGGTTTGGCAGAGAAAGAGAACAAGCAGGACTGGAGCAGATATTATCCGGGAGTGACATTTAATCCCGGTACCACTATTGATAACGGCGGGGTTGCGCATGAGCCGCATCCCGGGTCCATGCACATGACCAGAATGCATCACCCGATGAAGAATTTTACCAGCGTGGACGAGTTTAAAGCCTATCCGTATCCGGAATTGCGTCATGACTGCATGGAGACGCTGATTCCGGCGGTAAAAAGTATTCATGACTGCGGGCTGGCGGTAATGGGCAGTCCCGGCTCCATCTGGGAATATTCCTGGTATATGCGCAGCATGGAGGAATTGATGGTGGACATGATGACTGATGATGAAAAGGCCGTATATCATCTGGACCGGATTACTGAACTTGTCCGGCAGCGGGTGGTGGCGCTGGCAAGGGCAGGGGTGGATTTTATTCATCTCGGCGACGATATCGGCATGCAGCACGCCATCATGATGTCCGAAGAACTTTACCGCGCCTGGATCAAGCCGCGTTTCGCGCTCGTAATTAAAGCGGCCAAAGCGGTCAAACCGGATCTGCTGTTCAGTTATCATTCTTGCGGTTATGTCGAGCCGTTTATTCCCGACCTGATCGAAGTCGGCGTGGATATTCTGAATCCGGTTCAGCCGGAGTGCATGAGTTTTGAAAAGATTCATGCTGAATACGGCAGCGTTTTGTCGTTCTGGGGCACAATCGGCACCCAGACGACGATGCCGTTCGGCAAACCGGAAGAGGTCAGAAGCGAGGTTTTGCGCAATTTGAAGATCGCCGGAAAAAAAGGCGGTTTGTTGTGCACGCCGACGCATCTGGTCGAGCCGGAGGTGCCGTGGGCCAATATCGAAGCCTATCTTCAGGCCTGCCGGGATTTTAAACTTTAAAGGAAAGAAATTGGTAGCGTCTCAACTTGGAGACCTGAACACTTGAGTTCATTTTAACTGGCATCGTGCCGTCATTCCAGATTTGGGGCTCTGCCCCAACCACCGAGATTTTTTAAGGCATTTAAGGCATCCCGACATGTTGACCGGTCGGGGAGAATCCTCCCCTTCCGTCGGTCTACCTGCACGGCTATTCCTTGACTGGTTGCTTCTCCGCAGAGCCAATCGCCGCTTCGCCGCACAAATTTACGTTATCATTACGCATGGCAATTACAATATTGCATTGCCGAATTCTACAATATTTTCTGCCTATAACCGTACTATTTTCACTCCTTTCGCATCCGGTTCTCCCGGACGCCAGTCATTATAGTAATGCGCAAGGCGCAGATTCATGGCATTAAGCGCTCCTTGAGGCGTCCATTTACCTACATTTACCCGCATATTGACTGTTCGCATAACCCGTTCAACAAGGCTGCTGGCCTTGCCGTTCAAGCGCTTTTCAAGGGCGCTGAACATGTCCGGTTTAGAATTGCGCAAATATGCGGCGCTATGGCTGCATTTACTTTCCTCGCAGAAAGTTATCAATTCGTCCAGCATCTTTCTCTTATCCTCCAGCATCGCGTCTATTTCAGCTTCTTCAAGCTGATGGCGGATTGCCACAATATTGAATATCTTTCCCATAATTTTCAGCCAGACGGCAGATTTGCTTTTCACTTTATCTTCCCATAGACAATGCTTCAACTGGTGCGGGATGTGCCACAAGCAACGCTGCAATATTACATTCACGCATTTTATCCCTTTGAAAATACTCGTATCTCCGTCCGTCACCAGCAGAAAGTTTTTAAATGAGAGTATTGTTTCCCGCAAAGGCTCAAACAACTTATCCCAGCCTGCATCATATTTGCCTATTGCCAACCCCGCTATCCGGACTCCGCCGCCGACTTTTTTCTGTATAAAGACTTTCAGTTCCTGGCCGCGTTTCTTGATACCGATGATTGGAATTCCTGTGCCGTCCGCTTCGCCGAGCGGCAATTCGTCCGGATCAAGATCGAAATCTATCGTCTTCCCGACCTTCTGAACACAACGCCAGACTCTCATCCGGTCTATGCCGATGCCGACCATGCCAAGGATTTTATCCGCAACACGGAAGGGCGTTAAGGCTCCGACAAATGCCAGCATTTTCTGCGTCGTTGAACTCATCTTCTGATATTTTTCTATGCCGAGGAGCGCACGGCTTATAAACATTTTCTTGCCGCATGATTTACACTGCACCTGCATCTGCGGCAGTTCTATTTCTCCGCGAATAGTCGTTATTTTCATCGGCTTGGCATCCTTGGTTTTCCAGATGAAATCTTTATTGTTCCCGCATGTGCAACAAAACGGCTTTGTAGCCTTCTTCATCGCGCTATCGCCAAATTGCACCAGAGTGATTTTGGCAAAATCTGTAAAAACCATCTCCTGAATCTGCTTGAAACCTGATGTCAAATAATCGATGTTGCATTCTTCAACTTCCACGCTATAGTTAAAATTGCATTCTATTTTCACAAGAGTTCGTCCTTTTTAAGTTATTAAGCAATCTTAAAATGAACTCTTGTGATTTTTTATCAAGCAGGTTTACTGCTTAGGTCTCCATTTTGGGACGCTACCAATAATTTA